>JAAANX010000114.1 GCA_009909085.1 Cyanobacteria bacterium GSL.Bin1
CACGAACCGAAGCGAAAGCTGGTGCTGCTGAGAAGCCAAGGGGCTGTCGTCTGGGGTCTCCCCAGACGTTTATACGCCCCGTCCAACCACATTCCGCAGGAATTGGTTGTGGGTAATTCACGATGACTCAGCTTTCCCATCCCTCAATTCTTCGGGATGACTGGGCGGAATTCCTTCTATGGTAATTAAGCCTTCAATCACCTCTTTGACAATCGGTGCCGCAACAGTTGAACCAAACGCCAACGGTTTTTTAGGTTCATCCACTACGGCTAAGACCACATAACGGGGGGTTTGAACTGGAAAAATACCAACAAAACTGGTGATTTTATCATTCTCATAGAAACCGCGGGGGGTTGCTTTCTGGGCGGTGCCTGTTTTTCCAGCTAGGCGATAACCAGGAATTTTTGCGCTAGCGCCACTCCCCTCACTCACCACTGTTTCCATCATCGCTAACACTTTTTCAGTGGTTTCTGAGGAAAAAATTTGCTGTTGCGAATACTTTTTTTCTTCAATGATTTTACCATTTTGATCCACTAATCCTTTTACCACGTGAGGGGTCACTAAATTGCCTCCATTGGCGATCGCGCCGTGGAGTTGAGCCAGTTTAATGGGCGTTAAAGAAAACCCTTGACCAAAGGAAGCAGTCGCCGGTTCGATCGGGTAGTTGGTAAACTGAAACTTACTTTTAATCGAGCCCGCGATTTCGCCAATTAAATCAATCCCGACTTTTTCTTCTAAGCCTAATTGTTGTAATTGATGATAATAATCAAGGGAAGGCATACGTTCCATAATTTTGATCATTCCCACATTGCTGGAAACTTGTAAAATTTCAGCAATACCAATCGTGCCATGTCCCCCTTGACTAAAGTAATCATGATTACGAATCGTCCAACCGCCGACCTTAATTTTGCCAGGGTCATTAAATTTGCTCTGAGGGGTAATGAGTCCTGCTTCTAGCGCGATCGCGACATTAATGGGTTTAAAAGTCGAGCCGGGTTCATATAAATCGGTGATCGCCCAGTTTTTCATTTCTTCCCATTTCGCCTTAAAATACTGATTAGGATCAAAGCTGGGGTCTGTGACTAAAGATAATAATTCCCCCGTATGAACATCCATAACAATCACCGTTCCACGCTCGGCATCAAAGGCTTGCATTTGTTTTTTCAAGGCTTTATCGGCTAAGCGTTGTAAATTAATATCCAGGGTGAGTTGGAGTTCTTTTTCATCAAAATCAACGGCTTGTGGCGGTAGGGAAACCGGTAAAACATGACCATTTCTTGTTTTTTGAACCAGCGGGAGATCTTTAGGTGTGCGCGTTAATTTGTCTTGTTGGGTAAATTCAACCCCACTTTTCCCCTGATGCTCATCTTTTTGTACATATCCCAGAACATTGGCGGCTAATGTTTCATGGGGGTAATAGCGACTATAGGTGGGTCTTAAATCTAAACCATCCCGATTTAAGGCTCGAATATCATCTGCTAGTTCTTCCGTTAAGTTATCCCGAAGCCGAATTCCCGAGGGTTGTTGTTGAAACCGTTTTGTTAACTCACTTTGACTGGTGCCTTCTAGGATGTTAGCTAACTCTTGAGCAATAACGGAATGAGATGGCTGGAAGTATTTCGGATGAACATAGAGGGTATAAACAGCGCGATCCGTCGCTAAAACATTTCCCTGTCGATCCACAATTGAACGTCGAGGAACGTAATCTTTGAGGGAAAATCGCTGTTGGTTAGCCGCTTTTTCATGCAGTCGTTGTCCCTTGACTTCAAGAATTTGCAGGTGATAGACTCTTGCGCCTAAGCCAACCGCTGCGAGTAGGAAAAATATCCAAATGAAGATTAATCTTCTGAATTCCCGATTGACGTTTTGCATAGGTTTAATAGGCAATGGGACGATTGGTTAGGAAAGCGTTCTGGTTTTCTGGTTCTGAAGAAGAGGGAGAGACTTCCGCATTGGGAATCGCTGCGGGTTGCAAATAAATATTGCGCTCTGGGGTGATCGGAACCAAGTTTTGACTATTATTACTTCCTGATTCAGCAATTTCATCTTTCAGTGCTTCATTAATACCAGTAACTGTACGCTCATAACGCTGTAAGCTTTGTAACTCTTCATATTCTTGGTTCCATGCTTGTTGAGTCCGAAATTGCAAGCCATACATCACTAAACTCAGCGCGATCGCGCCCAAAGCTACTAAGGAAGAGGTATGTTGCAACAACAATAAAATCTGAATGAACACAGGAAATGACTTTTTCTTCTTTGGAGAAGAAGATTGCCATTGTTGAGGAAGGGGCTGGGAAGTGACTCTCGAACCAGAAGATTTGGAACGACGAACGCGATTCGACGGTTTTGATTTGGAAACAGTAAACATAATTTAAGTCAAGAAATTAGCGATAATCCCTACACCAATAGTGTTGAAATTGCCATTATCCTAACACTAGCTCGTTGCCTTTCCTTCAGAAGAATCACTCAATAAATCAAATCTAAACTATTGATTATGCCTCATTTTTACTTTATTTTCTTCTCCAATAGTTACTTTGATTCAGAACTTTAAATCTTATGCTTTTATTACAATTTAGTACATCTCACGACTGTTGCAAAGCCGGTTTGGCTTAAGGGTAAAAAAATGACGATCAAGCAGAAAACTTAATGACTGAAGACTAGAGTGTGAACTGAAGACTCTTGATTTCGTTTAGTTTATTATCAATAGAGAGTAAACGAAGGAAAATCAGTCAACTCTAGTTAGTCTCGTTTAAAAGTGATTAGGATTACTGTATTAAAAGATTTTTATCATGTTAAAGGTGAAACGAAAATTATCTGGAAGTTCATCACTAAGGATTAGACTGAGTAGAACAGATGCGGGAAAAGTTTGAACAATGAATGGGTTCAAAAAAGGTAATGAATGATTTTTTAGCACAATTAGAAGCCAATTCTCAACGATTGTTTAATCTCTTAGATGCTTTTGAACAGCCCTCTATTTTAGTCGTGGGCGATTTAGCCTTAGATGAGTTTGTCAATGGGGAAGTCGAACGTCTCTCGCGAGAAGCCCCAGTATTAATTTTGCGCCATGAAAATACCGTCCAAATTCCAGGCGGGGGGGGGAATGCCGTTTATAATTTGGCCAAGCTGGGGGCTCAAGTGAAAGTGGCAGGTTTAATTGGCAATGATGCTCAAGGAAAAGCCCTTCAAGACATTTTTACCAAGGCAGGAATTGATACGGCTGGGATCATTGCTGAGCGCGATCGCGAAACAGTCACCAAAACTCGGATTTCGGGTCATGCTCGCCAATCGGTCACGCAGCAAATCGTCCGGCTTGATCGCAAATCAAACTTTCCCCCAAGTGAGAATTCGGTTTTACAAATTGCTCATTATGTCAAAGCATCAATCCCAGCAGTAGATGCGGTGGTCTGTTCCGATTATGGCGATGGTGTCCTCAGTTCACCGGTAATCGCCTCCGCTTTATCTCATAATTGCACGGTTGTCGATGCTCAAAATAACTTATCCCGTTATCGAGGCGCTACGCTGTTTACCCCTAACCTACCAGAAGCAGAAGCAGCAGTTGGATATAACATTAGTAACGAAGATTTGTTATCTAAAGCCGGAAGAGATCTCCTCCATTTGACCCAAGCCAACTATATCTTGATTACGCGCGGAGAACAAGGCATGAGCCTCTTTAGCCAAACCGGAGAGATTGATCATATTCCTCCATTTAACCGCACAGATGTATTTGATGTCACTGGTGCTGGCGATACGGTGGTTTCAGCCTTAACCATTAGTTTGTGTGCTGGTGCCAGTCCTTGGGAAGCAGCCGTGTTAGGAAACCTTGCTGCAAGTATTGTGGTCCGTCAGTTTGGCACCGCAACCACCAGTGTTGAGGAAATGAAACTTGGCTTACAAACTTTGTTGGAGGATCCCAGTTTATTGGAGTAGGGGAGTGAAAATTCTCCTACTCCAGCCAACGCCTCTTACTCACCGATTAGGAGTTGCGCGATCGCTTCTTGTTCTTCCAATTCAAATTGCGGTGGCGTTTGTCGAGCATCGGTAATCAACCAGTCCAAAGCAGCTGCTTGCACATCGATGGTGGTACCTGTTTTATCCACACAGTAGCGTCCAAAAACCAGTTTATCCACTAAACGGACCTTGGGACCCAATCGCGAATATTCAAAAATCACGCTGTTTTTGACCGTTGCTCCGCTACAAATCCAACAATTGGGACCAATCATAGCCGGACCAACAATTGTCGCCCCATCTTCAATGCGGGTCATACCACCAATATAAACCGGTCCGGTAATATCAACTTTATCCCAGTTCACTGCGACATTGAGTCCAGTATAAACACCAGGGGTAACTTCATGTCCCGGGATGTCAACGTTTTTAATTTCTCCGAGCAACACGCCTCGAACCGCATGCCAATAATCTGGAACTTTTCCAATATCCACCCATTGGAAATCCATGGGAACCGCATAGAACGGTGCCCCTTTTGCAACCAGTTTTGGGAATAAATCACTACCGAGGTCATAGACTTGATCGGGAGGAATATAGTCGATCACTTCCGGTTCGAGAATATAAATCCCGGTATTGATTTTGGTGCTGAGTGCTTCTTCAACCGAAGGTTTTTCTTGGAAAGCAGTAATCCGGTTGTTGTCATCAGTAACCACAACTCCATAACTCGAGACTTTATCTGGGGGAACATCCTTGGTAATAACGGTTGCGATCGCGCCTCTCTCTTTATGTTGTTTCAGCGCTGCCGTTAAATCTAAGTCAATTAGCGCATCCCCACAAAGCACCACAAACGTATCATCAAAAAACTTATTAAAATCTTGAATCCGCCGAATCCCGCCTGCAGAGCTTAATGCTTCACCAACTAATTCGCCATCAACAATCCGCCCCTCAAAAGAATAGGCAATATCGACGCCAAAGCGTTGACCATCTCGAAAATAACTTTCAATTTCTTGGGCAAGATGGCTGACATTGACCATTACTTCGGTAAAACCATGTTGGCGTAATAGTTCTAACAAAAACTCCATGACTGGCTTTTGTAGAATGGGTATGAGTGGTTTGGGAATGGTGTAAGTAATCGGTCGGACGCGAGTCCCTTTCCCTGCTGCCAAAATCATGGCTTTCATAGCGCATTGACTCCTCAATTCTCATTTGGGTGTTTATTGGCTCCTCTGATCCCAGTCGCTGTATAGGATAAGAGGATAAGTGTTTAGATTGCATTGTAGCGGTTCTTAGCAATGCATTTTTGTTGCCGGGTGATTCATTATCTACTGGCTGACTGAATCTTGCAACTGCTTTTTGGCTTAGCTTCATTATCTCACTATTATAATCCTCCTTCAATCACTAAGTTTTTTCTCCTGAAGAAAGCGTAAATGTAGGTCTTGATAGAACGCTGCTTGGGATAATTCCACTTTAGATTGTGCTGATAGTAATAGTAAAGCCCAAAAAATTCCCACTCGATTCCCTTTCTCTGTTACGGGTTCGGAACCATTCTCTGCTGTTGTTTCTATTTTCTGTTGCTTCCAACGTGCAGCAAGCTCATCTAAGCTCATCCAAAGTTCTTCCGAATTGAAGAGAGAGGTTTCCCGCAGCAAGAAGGTTTCTAGTTCGGTCGCCAGTTCGGTTAAATTTTCATTATGAGCCAGATGGGTGATCATCTGTGCTGTTTCTCGCTTTGAAGAAGTGCGCGATCGCGCACGAGAGGCTGGGGAAGTATCTTCAATTTGCTCCCCTAGTTCTTTGAGATAAGTAATTAACTCTGAAAGCGTGACCCGTCGTTTCTGGGGAGGGGGGGCACTCCCACGCCGCCGAATATGGTGTTCTAATTTTTGCGGGAGTCGGCGGCGGGAGGTTTCTGCTTCTTCCGGAATCGGCTCATCTGCTTCGGCTTCCTCCTGGTCATCTTCAGCCAGGGCTTCTAAGGTATCCGCTTTGAACGAGACCAACATTGAAGCCCAAAGAAAGGCTTGTCCGGATTGGGGTAAGTGAAGCTGACTGAGTTGATCTAAATCTTGCAAGAATCGATCAATCACTTTAATCACATCGACATCCCAGGGATCGATTTCTCGACGTTGGGCGAGATCAATCAAGAGGGTAATTGCTGCATTCGCAGGACTCGCTTCTTCAGTCCCCATACTCGCATCTAGATTCATGATTCCGTTTTGGAGGTTTCCTCGCCTTGGGGTAAACGTTTTTGTTGTTCTTCTAGCTGCATTTTATAGTTTTCAACGTCTTTACTGAGGGTCTCTACCTCTTTCTCTTTCTTTTTTAATTCTCGTTTCTGACCAAAGGTTGCAATTTGACGAGTGAGACGGCTCCAAATACTATATAACCAAGCTAGGGTTGCTCCAATCCCCATCGCTAAAATCAGTTCAATGGCTAAGGGCGCTTGCACTTCATACCCCGGAATAATTTGAATGGTCGTTAGTTCGGTATTTTCGATACTAAACAACACTAAAGCCAAGCCACTGGCAAAAATCACCACAAAATTAAGAATACGCATTACAAACTCACTCACTTGTCACTCTCTTCAGAGATATCATGCCAGACTTTGGTCTCCTGTAAACCATTATTTTTAATTTGGAGCAGATTTTTCTAATTTCTCTAAAAGTCGCCAACACAGCCAGAGGGCGCGGGGAACATGAAAACAGCCCTTGTAAGGACCTCCCTTGAAGCGATGGGTAACATTGCCAGCGCGATCGAGATAGCCAAACCATTCGCCATATTTCGGGTCACGGAAATGGCTAAAAATATAGGCATCTACTTGCTGAAACGCTTCCCAATCGGCTCGTTCTCCCGTGAGGGAAAAATTTAAGAGATGGGCGTACAAGGCTTCACAATGCACCCACCATAGTTTCATAAACCATTCCAAGGGCGTCGGGCTATACCCTTGGGCATCCAGGAAATAATAAATCCCGCCATATTCAGCATCCCAACCCCGCTCAAAAGACCAGCGAATCATCTCAATCGCCGTTTCTGATAACGCCGGTTTTTGTAAGTGTTGCGCCCAATGTTGGAGAAACCAACCTGCTTCTATGGCGTGTCCTGGATTGATTAATCTACCTTCACTACTATTGATGAGTTGTCCCTCAGGAGTGACCGTTTCATAAACGGTTTTTGTCTCCGGATGAATATGACGTCTTAAACGATGAATACAATCATCGACTTCTCGCTGATAGGCGTGGGTGTCTTCTTCTGCGACTTCTGCAATTAAATTCAGCAAAATCATGGGGACGGCTAAACTTTGAGCAGACGTTTGCCCCGAATAATGCGGTCGCCCCACTTTTGTCCAATCCTGCGCCCAATCCCAAACGTTTTCTAGTTCTAACTTTGCTTCCTTTAAGAGTTGGGGTTGTTCACTGGCACGAGCAAACTCAGCCAGTGCCATGATATAAAAGCATTCAGAAAAAATTTTCCGTTGTTGATAAATTGGCTTTCCTTGGGCAGTGACGGAAAAATAAACCCGGCGATCCTCTCGAATCGCATAATTTTGCAAGAAATCAGCCCCTAAACGCGCCATTGTTAACCATTCGGGTTTTGATTCAATGTCGCGATAAAACTTACTGAAGATCCAAACTTGTCGTCCTTGTAACCAGATATGTTTAGTTGAATCATAGACTGTACCATCTTGGTCAAGGCAGTTGAAGTAACCGCCATGCTTCCAATCCGGAGAATGCTTTTCCCAAAAGGGAATGACATTTTCTAATAACTCTTGTTCGTATTTCCTACCATAGTGCTGGAACTGAGAGGAAGGGACGGCAAGCGTGTCTTTCATGGCAAAAGTAGAATCCGATTCAGGGGGTGCTGCAGCTCTCACCGTTGGCATTACTGGTTTCCAGAGGGAACCAGTTGCTTTTTCGGCAGTTGAGTGTATTGAGACACAATTTTCCGAAACTCTTCCCCTTCAATGGTTTCTTCGTAGAGCAGCAGATCAACCAAATGATCCATGAGAGGGCGGTTTTCGCGGATAATTTGGCGGGCTTTTTCATAACAGCGCAGCGCGATCGCGCGCACTTGCTGGTCAATTTTTGTCGCCACTTCTTCAGAATAGTCAGGATGACGATTGGCATCCCCTCGCCCTAAAAAGACCTGTTCGCTTTGACCTTCCAATGCCAAAGGACCCAAATCAGACATCCCATAACGGGTTACCATTTCTCGCGCCAAGTTGGAGACGACTTTTAAGTCATTACTCGCACCGGCTGTGACCTCGGCATCGCCAAAGATTTCTTTTTCTGCGGCGCGTCCCCCTAAAGTAATGGTAATCCGGTCGATCATCCACGCCCGGGTGTATAATCCGCTATCAACCATATCTTCATTAAAACTTTGTTGAGCGAAACCGCCGACACCCCCAGCACGAGGAATAATCGTCACTTTATTCAACGGATCGGAATGTTCTAATAGGGTCATCAACAGGGCGTGTCCCACTTCATGGTAAGCAATGAGACGTTTTTTCTTGCTATCGAGCAGTGGATTCAAACTTAAGCCGATGGTAATGCGATCTAAGGCATCATCAATTTCTCGGTTCGTAATCGTGTCTTTGAAACGGCGTGCGGTGAGAATTGCCGCTTCATTGAGGAGGTTGGCTAAATCAGCACCAGACAAACCGGGGGTTCTGCGCGCGATCGCTTCTAAAGAAACATCTGGGTCAAGTTTTTTGTTCCGAGAATGAACATCTAAAATTCCTAAGCGCCCTTTGTAACTGGGTAAGTCCACAGTAATTTGCCGATCAAATCGTCCGGGACGCAATAAGGCTGGATCCAGGACATCTGGGCGGTTTGTCGCCGCAATGACAATCACCCCAGCATTTTCTTCAAACCCATTCATTTCAGTTAACAATTGGTTAAGGGTTTGTTCCCGTTCGTCATTTCCCCCGCCAACACCGGCACCGCGTTTGCGTCCGACGGCGTCAATTTCATCAATAAAAACGAGACAGGGGGCATTTTCTTTGGCTTTTTTAAATAAATCTCTGACGCGAGAGGCACCCACCCCGACAAACATTTCTACAAATTCCGACCCGGAAATGCTGTAAAAGGGGACCCCGGCTTCTCCTGAAACGGCTTTCGCGAGGAGGGTTTTCCCGGTTCCAGGCGATCCCACCAGTAACACTCCTTTCGGAATTTTAGCCCCTACTGCGGTAAAGCGTTCTGTTTCTTTGAGGAAGGTCACCACTTCTTGTAGTTCTTCTTTGGCTTCATCAATTCCTGCCACATCATCAAAGCGAATGCCCGTTTGGTCTTCCACTTGGTATCGAGCACGAGATTTTCCGAAACTCATGGCCTGTCCGGAGGCTTTTGCAGAACGGCGAATAATCAAAGCCAGTCCTCCCACCAACAGTAGGATCAGGACACCATTAGCAATAATACCGGCAGTTTGACTGTTATCGTTAGAGGCTTCCACATCAATGGGAATGTCGCTATTCCGTAATTGGGCGATTAATTCGCTATTTTGCTCAAATAACCTCACTTCTCGCTTAACAGTTTCACCACTTTCCCCAACCATCTCAACAATTGCGATATTGGTACGGGGATCGAGTTCCACTCTTTCTACTTCTCCTTGCTCAATTTTCTGGAGAAATTGGCTGTAACTTAATTCCTCAGACTTATTTTGTGCCAGGGTTGGGGAGGCAAAAAAAACACTTTGGAGAATCATCCAACCGGTTGCGAGGGGAAGGAAATAGCGGGAAATCGGCTTGCGGTGGGTTTTAGCGCCAAATTGTTTTTTCATTGGTTTTATCGGATACTGCAATATCTTGGGGGTGAGCAAGGGAAGGGTCAAATTATCCCTTTCTTTAGTCTAGAAAAAAAAAGACGTTTCGGGTGAACGCCTGGACCAGGGAGTTGAGTGTTGAGTTAATTACCGCTAATATGAATAACAAGTTCTCTGGAATGAGCGCGATCGCGATGTTCCCATAAATAAATTCCTTGCCAGGTTCCTAACATCAACTGTCCGCGATCAATAGGGATTTGCTCTGAGGTTTTGGTTAAGACCGAGCGGATGTGAGCTGGCATATCATCGGGTCCTTCGGCATTATGAACATAGAGGCTGCGATCTTCGGGCACTAATTTTTTAAAAAAGTTAGAAAGATCCGTTAAAACATCGGGATCGGCATTTTCTTGAATAATTAAACTGGCTGAAGTGTGACGAATAAAGACAGTACACAATCCTCTCTCTACACCCGACTGCGCAACAATCGCTTCCACTTTAGAAGTAATTTTATGTAAGCATTTTCCTGTCGTTTTGACAGTAATTGTTGTTTGATAATGACTCATAAATATTAAGCTATTCGTTATTTTCCCTTGCTACTGCTCTAGCCTGTACTTTGTTTTTCTTCATTAGTATCTTCCTCACTCTCTTCTTGTTCGTCTTCTTTTTCTTCCCAAGGAGAATCATAGTGGTGCCAGGGAATAATGGGATTATTGGGTAAGCTTTCTGTTAAAACCGTGACATTATCAAGGTCGGGTTCAGGGAGTTCAAACCCTTCTTCTTGTTCTTGATTACCCTCCTGATCAGAAGAATAATCGTCATAATGAGGATCGTTGTCTGATTGGGTATTCATAGCTCAATTTACGACAATCATGAACTCGAACGATAGTAAATCGTGAGTACATGACAGACGATAATGACGACAATTCCAAAAGTGGAATAAGCAGCATAGGTTAACGATTTAGACTTGTCATCTAATCTTTGCTTATTTACATTATAAGTCTCTGCTAGATTCACAATCATCTGTAACTGGTACTCTGTTTTGGACAGAGTCAGGTAACGCTTTAACACCTCCATGTTGCCAAGATTAGGGGTTACTGCAACTTGACGCGGTAAAAAGGCACTCAGTAACAAGCCAAATGTCACTACAAAGCCAATCATTTCCCCAATACTAAAAATACTAGGAATTAAAATCAGCTTGGAAATGGCAAGGGCAGTGAGTAACCCACCGCCATTCACCGCAAATAAGATATTAAGTTTTGTTGCTAGAAGTTGACTTTGTTGATGTTGTTGTTCATTGACGCGATGGACATCTTCTAAGGCTAAATCGAGGGTTACTGGATCTTGGTGAAAGGAGGCTTCCTCTTGGCTTAAGGCTTCGGTTACTGAGTTAGGAAGTTCTTCAGAAACAGCAGTCGGATCAGACATGATTGCTTGTTGAGTTAGTTACAGAGGAGTTAAGCGTTACAAAATGGTTAACGATCGCGCTGGCAATTTGTTCGGTCCCATCTTTCTCTACTGTGTCAGGAAGACGAGGCGGTTGCGGAGTTTCCTTTAAGAAAGACCAACTGTCTTCAAAAAACGATTCCGGAGAAATAATTTGATGGTCAGCATAATTTTCAATCCCCTTTAGCAAGAGAGGCGACTCAGCAAACCGTTCCCGACGTAAAGAAACAATTGGAACTCCCACCCGTATCGCTTCAGAGAAGGTACTATACCCTGGCTTGGAAACTACACGCCCTGCTACTGGCATAAAATCCAGGGGGCGATAGTGATGGTCTGTGACCTTTAACAAGTTAGGAAGGTCAGGGGCTTGCCGATCAAAGGTAATGAATTGCCAGTCTGTAAAATATTGTAAATTTTCATAAGGGATTTTGTGTAACCCCAAGCCGCCAAAGGAGAGAAGAACGGTTTTTTCTTGCGGTTGAATTAATTTAAATTGTTCTCGAATCGCATCGGCACTCCATCGGGGAATCCCACCAGTTAAGCCGACATCCCCGAGATTAGGGAAGGCACTCATCGGTTCGTACATCGGCAGTCGAAAGGTGCGATCGCTGTAACTATAGCCTTCACTCATCCAATCAGCAAGTTCATGAAACGCTTCTCCCCAGTCGCGATAAATAAAATCCCAACCGAAATTGGTAATGGACCAACAGGGAATGCCAGCCGTTTTGGCAATTTTTCCCGCTAAAGCAGGAATATCGGCAATCATGAGGCTTACCCCCTGATCAGCAATCAATTCTGCTTCTTCTTGAATAATTCTGTCTTCGTTTTTCCGAATTTTCTCTAATTCTTGGCGGGTGGCGTCTAAATCCATTTGGATGCTATCGCTTTGGACCACTCCTACATCCAACGCGCGATCGCGCTGTATAAAGTCTCCGGGCACATAGGAACTCAGCAACCAATCAGGAACTTTCGTTACAAAAATGGGCAATAATTCAGGAAGCAAGGCTTGGGCGGCTGCAGCAACAGAGGCGGCGCGGACGGCATGACCAAAGCCGTGACTGGTAATGGCAACGTAAAGAACAGGACGAGACATAGCAATAACAAAGAATGAATCATAGATCACTCTTAAATTTAAATGCTTTCTCGCGGTAGAGAACAAAAAAAATGATTAATGACCCCTTTGGATCCAGTAATGCAGATCCGCGATCGCGGTTTGGGTTTCGGTATCAGGCGCGATCGGTTGTAAGTCGGCAACCAAGACCGGGAAAATATCTTCCATGTCTCCTTCTCGATACAGCACTTGCAACTGCACCTGTGATCCAGCAGCTTCGGAATCTGGTTCCATGCCAATCACCTGAACCGTTTCTTTGCCCCATTATGGGAAAGTTGAGTTTATTTTCTAAATAGTAATACCAGCATAAAGCCGCTTCTTCTTCCGTATAGACATCGACAAAAACTTCACGACTAATCCGTTCTTCACGTGCTGCATCATATTCTGGTTTAACCATTTTTAGCTTTTCTTTGTCATTACATTAATTGTTATATTTTATAATTGAGTGATCCCTTTTAGACAATGGCTGAAGCTCAAAAAATCAATCATGATCGACTCTTTAAGGAACTCCTATCTACCTTTTTCATAGAATTTATTGAGTTGTTTTTTCCAGAAATTGTGAATGATTTAGACTCTCAATCTTTGCAATTATTAGATAAAGAAGTTTTTACTGATGTTACCTCTGGAGATTAGAAGACCTCGCAGAAGCCCTATTAGACTTTAATTCTATTCAAGATTTAGAGCAATGGCTGAAGGAAAATTGATCAGCTTATTATTCGTTATTTGTTTGATTTAAGAAGAGTGCTGCTACTGACGATCATTAATGATTTTGCCGTTAGCTAAATAACGAATCACTTGTTCTGCACTAATTAAACGTTTGAGGACAACTTGACCAATCGAACTCGAAGTATTCTTATTTTGATCGGGAGATAAAACTTCCACCATTAAGACATCATCTTCGACTTCGTATAAAACGAGTTTTTCCTGATTTTCAATTAGACAAATCGGTAAGGCTTGCAAATAAGCCGCTCGTCGTCGGCCATTCACGTTCCACAGTCCGCCAAATTCCCAAATTCGCCCAATTGTCCACCCTTCCGTAAGGAAAAAATACTTCATACCGAATATTTGTACTCAATCTTCAGGGGTATCACCGTTAAATCATACAGCGCGATCGCTGCAATGAAACAAGACAGAATTGAAAATCATGAATCTTGATCGCGCTTTAAACTAAGCGAACAAATTTCTTTTTCCCCACTTGTAAGGTTTTGTCAGCTAATTCTTCAGCCGTCTGAAATTCAGCATTCACATCCGTCACTTTTTCTCCATCTAAACGCACCGCGCCCCCTTTAATTTGCCGTCGTCCTTCGCCACTGCTAGCACATAAACCAGTGACATTGAGCAGATAAAATAACTTCACGGGAAATGCAAATTCTGAGAGAGAGTATTCAGGAACGGCTGCTGCTTCTCCCGTTTGCCCCGAAACTAAACTCAATGCCGATTTTTGCGCTTGTTCTGCCACTTCTTTTCCATGATAGTGACTGGTCACTTCTAAGCCTAATAATTTTTGGCACTCCCGAGGATTTTCTGGAAGCTGATCCAAGGGTAAGTTTGTCAGTAGTTCAAAATAGGTTCTAATTTGGTCATCCGGAACTTTCTCCAATTTAGAATACATACTCAAGGCATCTTCTTTTAGCCCCACGTAATTATTCAAGGATTTTGACATTTTTTGCACCCCATCAGTCCCGATTAAAATTGGCGTTAATAAGCCAAACTGGGGACGTTTTTTAAAGTAGCGTTGTAAGTCTCTTCCCACGGCAATATTAAATTTTTGATCGGTTCCGCCTAACTCCACATCTGCTTCCACGGCAACGGAATCATACCCTTGCATGAGAGGATACATAAACTCATGAAGATAAATCGGCTGATCTTTTTCGTAGCGTTCTGCAAAGCCTTCTTTGGCTAACATTTGCCCGACCGTCATGGTGGCTAATAATGCCAAAATTTGGTTTAAATCAAGGTCTTTTAACCATTCGGAATTGTAGCGAATTTCTAAACGTCCAGGAGTATCAAAATCGAGGATGGGACGCAATTGTTCAAGGTAAGTTTTGGCGTTCGCTTCCACTTCTTCCGGGGTTAAATGCTTGCGGACTTCCGATTTCCCCGTGGGATCGCCAATTTGGGCGGTAAAATCGCCAATAATTAAAACTGCAGTATGTCCAGCATCTTGAAAAGCCCGCAGTTTGCGCACGGGAATACTATGTCCCAAATGAATATCGGTTCCGGTTGGGTCAATCCCTAATTTTACGCGCAAGGGAGAATCGCTGCGCAGGAGACGCTGTTCTAAATTTTCGTCAGGATTATCCGATTCCGGTTGATTCGGGAAAATTTCTGTTGTACCGCGATAAAGCCAATTCAAATCTGAAGCCATAGAAGGTTGATTGTTCTGATGAGAATACCGTCTGCTTATTGTGACATCTCCTTGATCATAATCTTTGATTGGATCGGAAAATTCTGTTACCGTCAGTGATGATAATAATAGAAGTGGTACCTGTTGCTCGATCACAGGCGTTTCTAAAAAAGTTATTGAAAACCAGCTACCAATCATTCAAAAATATTAATCACGCCCCCTGATTGGAAGAGCGCGATTGCCTCTGGCAGCGAATCGAACCGGAGCGAAGTGAGGACGCGATCGCGTTTTATTAGGATATGGAAAAGTTATCCCATTTTTGAGAACAAAGGCTACAAAATTAACCACAAAGACACAAAGAACACAAAGCGTTGAATAACTTTAACGGTAGCTTAATCTTTTGAAAATGAGATTAGAAGCAGTGATTAAGCTTAACGAAGCATACCCACCTCGAACCGCTCAACTGTCGGTTCTGGCTCTGATGCTTGATTGGGCCATGCCTTGGCGTCAATTTCAACTCCAGGTAAACTAGCGGCACTGAACAAAGGTTGTTTCTCGCCACTGCGAATCTGTTTCTCGAAATTGTGCAACACCTTTAGCCCGACTCCAAATAACATGATCAGTGCTGCTAAGTTCACTAAGGCTAATAACCCCATTGTCAGGTCGGCAAAGCCAAATACTGTACTGAGATCCTGCGTTGCTCCCCAGATAATCAAGGCAAGGGTTAAAACGCGAAAGCCGTTGAAGAGGGCATGATTTTCTTCGCTGAAGAAATTAAGGCTATTCTCACCTAAATAATAGTTATACAGCATAGAGGTGAAAGCAAACAGAGCCAAACCAATAGTGACAAAGACTTGTCCTAAAAAACCAAATTGTTCAGACATGGCATTCTGGGTCAGTGTCACTCCGTTGACCTCCGCACCGGGTTCATAAACACCAGAGAGTAAAATCACGGCTGCGGTACAAGTACATAAAATCATCGTGTCAATGAAGACACTTATAGACTGAAGAATTCCTTGATTGACAGGATGCTTGACGTAAGCCACTGCTGCAACGTTAGGGGCGCTCCCTAAACCCGCTTCGTTGGAAAACAGCCCCCGCTTCACGCCAAAGATGATTGCCGCCCCAATACCACCCGTAATCGCTGAATCAAGCCCAAAAGCACCACGAACAATAGAGGCGAAAACGCTGGGTATGCCGTCTAGGTTAGTGATGATAACCGCGAGTGACATTAGGAAATAGCCAATTGCCATGATTGGTACGATATATTCTGCAACGTGAGCGATGCGCTTAACCCCACCAAAAATGATCGCGCCCAACATCCCCATCATGATAAAGGCTGTCATGTCGCGAGATAAACCAAAGGTATCCTCTACCGATGCAGCCACTGTGTAGGATTGGAGCGCATTAAAGCCCAAACCAAAGGTTACTAGCAGTAAAACCGAGAAAACAGCAGCTAACCAGCGCTGATTCAAGCCTTGCTCGATGTAGTAAGCGGGACCGCCTCGATAAGTGCCGTCAGGTTCGGCTCTCTTAAAGACCTGGCTGAGAGTACACTCGAAGAAACTGGTCGCCATACCGATTAAGCCAATTAACCACATCCAAAAGATCGCGCCTGGTCCTCCTAAGGTAATTGCGACAGCGACCCCAGCAATATTTCCCGCTCCCACTCGACCAGCAACGCTTAAAGCAAGCGCCTGAAAGGAACTGAGGTGACCTTCTTCATGAGTGAACCCCTCCTTGAAGTTGGACAACATTTGCCCGAAGTAGCGAAATTGAACGAAACGGGAACGAATTGTAAAAGTGAGTCCTAAAGCAATTAAAAGGACAATCAGGAGCTTACTCCAAATGAGGTCGTTGAGAAAATCGAACATTGGTGAGTATTTTTTTTAAAATTGCGAATAAATACTCCATCATCTTACATTTCAGTTCATGTGGAGCTGTAACTTTAGATACGAAAGAATCTGTACCCAAAGCGCGATGTTCCCTAGTACTATCTTTTGGAGTAACTTTAACTTGTAATGCTTTATCAAGCAGCTTAGCAATACTTTCATTCAAATGGGGATTTTTCAGGAGAGTGAGAACTGAGAAATCCCCAGCACTCAATTTATAAAGCACCCGCTGCAGTTTGGTCAAAAATGCCCTCACTCAGATGACTGGTAATATTAATTGCTTGCAAAACCGGCGCACCCTCTTTACCTTCAGGATAGTCAATCACACTTACTGCACCATTGCCTTGCTTCACATTCCAGAAATTGCTTGGAGATAGCCCTAATAAGGCACACAAAATCACTTTATTAATCGCATCATGGGCAACAACAATGCCGGTTTTGATTTGGTCAGGAGAATTGCTTTTTTCTACAACAATTTCTTCCCAAGACGCAACAGCACGATCCCAAACTTGCTGTAAATTTTCCCCGTCTGGCATCTGTACCATTTCTGGTGTTTCTTGCCATTGTTTGAGTAATTCTGGATATTCGGCTTGAATTTCCGGTTTTAATTTACCTTCCCATTTGCCATGACTAATTTCTAAGAGTCCTTCCTTGATTTCTAACGGCACGCCTGAATGATGGGCTAAGATTAATTCTGCTGTTTCTTTCGGGCGTAACATCGGGCTAGAAATGGCAAAATCTAATAAGGCTTCTTTCAAAAAATCGGCAGCTTTTCTCCCTTGTTCTCTGCCATTTTCATTAAGCGGAATATCCATTTTCCCTTGGAAGCGAGATTCTTTATTCCAATCAGTTTCTCCGTGACGGACTAAAAGTAACCGGATTCCTTGATTTTTCCGGGGAGAGGGTAAAGCAGTTCCCAAATGAGAGGTTTGATTGAGTGATTCTAATTCAACGGGTTCGCCCCATGCGCCTTTGAAGTTCAGAACATTAATCCCACAATTAGATTGTTGAATCGAATGGTAACGATTGGGTAGAACCCCAATCGCGCTACTAATTAAACAACGATTAATCCCATTATGAGCAACAATCGCGATCGTTTCTCCTTCATGCTTAGCAACGATTTCTTTCCAGAAATTTTGGGCTTGTTCATAGAGAGATAAAACTGGATAATGTTCTTGACCATTAACCATCATATAAAATTCATGAGGACGTGTTTTCCAACAGTAATAATCATCTGGAAATTGCTCGACAACCTCATTTTTTTTCTTTTCTTCCCATAAGGGAAGATCTACTTCTTGTAGTAATTCAGAAACTTCGAGGGGAGGGGCAACCTGAAAACAGCTATGAATAATTTCTGCCGTTTCTTTTGCTCTTTGGAGAGGACTGGTATAGAGTGCTGCAAGATCAAGTTGACGCAACACAGCACCTACTTTTTGTGCATCGGCGCGACCTTTTTCCGTTAAAACCGATTTGTCACAACGTCCCTGGATGATGTGTTCGATATTATAGGTACTTTGTCCATGACGGATAATTACAACCTTTGTCGTCACTGATCCTCCTCCAATTAGGTAAACGAGGTTATTGTACTACGACAGCTCAGGATCTGAGTTGATCAATGTCGATTCAGTTCATGACCCACTACTCCTTGCTCAAGTGAAAGAGTAGAAACGAAACAACAACTATCAAAACAAAAAGAAACAAACAAGACTTGGAATCTGAGGAACAAGATTATCAAGGGGCTCAGGAAAAATTTCAACAAGCCGCAGCTGCATTTGAGAAAGCTACTACGATTAATCCTGATTTTTATGAAGCATGGCGCGATCGCGCAAATATCTTGTCTGATTTAGACAAACACCAACAAGCCCTCGCTTCTATTAACAAAGCAACAGAAAGCAGCTGCCGATTACAAACAAGCACTCGAAATCTATATTTGATGATAACTGACTCTAAATCTTGCCGCGAAACAATTCCCTTACCAGAAAGAAAGCAACTGCAACTAGCCGAAGCGACCAGACACATAATCCCGTGTTACTTCTTGCTGAGCCTCCTCGAAGATCACTCTCGTCTCGTCATACTCAGCCAAATAGCCCACTTTACCGCCACTTTCTGTCGCAACAGCATTAAAAAAGGCGGTGTAATCAGCCACCCGGGTGGCTTGCTGCATATTGTGAGTGACGATAATAATCGTGTAGTTTTCCGCGAGCTCTTTCATTAACTCCTCCACCTTCAGGGTGGAAATGGGGTCTAAGGCAGAGCAGGGTTCGTCCATTAGCACCACTTCCGGATTGATGGCAATGGTGCGAGCAATACAGAGTCGCTGCTGCTGTCCACCGGATAAGGCAAATCCGTTTTCTTGCAGTTTGTCCTTGACTTCATCCCAGAGGGCAGCTCGTCTTAGAGAATTCTCCACTAATTCGTCGAGATCGCCGCTATAGTTACTGACCCTAGCACCATAAGCGATATTGTCATAGATCGATTTGGGAAAAGGATTAGGTTGCTGAAATACCATGCCAATCCGGCGACGAACCTCAATGGGGTCGATATCTTTGGCATAGATATCTTGACCATGGTAAGTAATCTCACCGTCAAGGCGAAAACCGTTGATTAAGTCATTCAATCGATTAAAGCAGCGCAGTACCGTGCTTTTACCACAACCCGAGGGACCGATCAAGGCGGTGATTTTGTTTCTAGGGATATCCAGGGAAACATCACGTACTGCTTTATAGTTGCCGTAGTAAATATCACATGCTTTAGCCCGCAAAACAACGTCAGTTGCTAAGGCAAGTGTTTTAGCTGTTTCGGAGTTGTACGATGTGTTAGCTGTTTCAGGGTTAGACATTAGTACTCGTTTTTTTTCAGTAGGGCAGTGTTTTTAATAAGTTCTGCGTCGCGTTGCCAAGCGAGCGGCGATACTAGTGGCTAGAACCAGCAGCACTAGAATAAATGCGCCTGCCCAAGCCAACTCCTGCTGCGGCTCAAAGGGAACAATGGCAAAGTTGTAAACCAGTACTGCTAAGCTAGCAATAGGATTAAAAATACCATTGGGCCAAAACTGAGAAAATAGAGCAGTGAAAATTAGCGGTGCTGTCTCTCCAGCTGCCCGAGCAATTGCTAAGGTAACCCCAGTAATAATAGCTGGTATAGCAGCCGGGAGAACAACGGTTAAGACCGTTTGATAATTCGATGCACCGACTCCCACTGAAGCCCAACGGACTTCTTGAGGAACGATCTTCAAAGCCTCATCAGTGGTCCGAATAATCGTCGGCAGCATCAAGATCGACAACGCCACTCCCCCTGCGACAGCAGAATATCCAGTCCAGCCAGAACGAACTAAAAGTGCGTAAACAAAAACCCCAGCAATAATCGACGGAACACCGCTTAAAACGTTAGTTGCAAACCGTACATTTTCAGCTAGTTTGCTCCCTTCGCTAAATTCTGCCAGATAAATGGCTGTCATAATGCCAAAAGGAACAGAAATAAGGGTTGCGATTAAAACTACAATCAGGGTTCCTAAAATAGCATTGGCAATTCCTCCTCCCTCTAAACCGGGCGGGGGCGGAAGCTGCGTAAACAGGTTCAAATCGAGCCGACCAATTCCACGCACGAGGACCAAAGCCAGCACCAAGACCAGCGGGATTAATGTTCCCACCATACATAAGCTGGCCAAGGTCGTCATGACGATATTAAAAATGGTTCTACTGTTTGACGTATTTTTTTTGAGCCCCTGAATATCAAAGGTTTCAATTGGGGGACTGGGAGAGTTAGCCACATCAACACCTCAAAAAAATATATTGACTACTACTGGTACTTGGCCTGAACTCGATTCACAATCATCTGTGCTAACACATTGACAACTAATGTCATCACGACCAGCACAAATGCTGCATACATCAAGGCAGACACCTGCATTCCTTTTGCTTCCGCGAATTGGTTTGCTAAGAGGGAAGCGATCGTATTGGCAGGAGCTAAAATTGAAATATTTAATTGATTTGAGTTCCCGATAATCATGGTCGCTGCCATGGTTTCACCCATCGCTCGACCCAAAGCCAGCATTGTACCGCCAACAATACCGGAAAAGGCAGCTGGAATTAAGACTCGAAAAATGGTGCCCCAACGGCTAGCTCCTAGACCTAAAGAACCTTGTCGTAGTTGAGGCGGTAACGCAGCAAGCGAATCTCGAGAAATCGCAGTAATAATGGGTAAAACCATAATCGCTAAAATCACCCCTGCTGGGAGCATCCCCGGTCCGACTGGAGAGGTTCTAAACAGAGGAATCCAGCCAAAATTACCATGTAACCAGTCCCCAATCACCTTAAGAAACGGAATTAGGACAAAAATTCCCCATAAACCATAAACGACGCTGGGAATGGCTGCCAGTAACTCCACCAAGAAAACGAGCACGGTGCGAATCTGAAGCGGAATAAAATCCTCGCTCAAAAAAATTGCAGTTCCTAGACCTAAAGGGACAGCAATGATCAGCGCAATTAGAGAACTAACTAGGGTACCGTAAATCATTGGTAGTGCCCCATATAGCTCTCGTCCTTCAACCGGATTCCAAGCACTAGTGACCAGGAAGCCGAGCCCAAATTCTTGAACAGCAGGTAGAGCCTGAATGAAAACAACAATAGCAATAGCTGCTAAGAGTAAACCAATGGCAATGGCAAAAGCAGCAGTTGCACCCGCAAAAATCTGGTCAAATTTCTTCTCAGTGTTTGAGCGACCTCTCTCAGGAGGTAATGATGATGATGTCTTGGCAGTCACGATAGCCTCGCTTCCTTACAAAATGATCTGGGAGCTTTGAAAAAAAAGGAAGAAAGATCATTTAACTTCCCAAAAAAACTTTAAAGTTATCGGATTGTAATGGTGTAATCAGGACTGATCTGATCGGCTGCTTCAGCGACGCGTTCTCTGACATTTTTAGGAAGAGCGATATAGCCTAATTGAGGAGAGATCTCTTGCCCTTCGTTAAGACCATACTCAATCATCACTTCCATGGCTTTCGCTTTCGAGGCATCGCTATAATCCTGATAAGCCATCATCCAAGTATAGGTTACAACTGGGTAAGATTCTTCGCCTTCAGGATCAGTGATAAAAGCCCGGAGGTTTTCCGGCAGTTCAACTGCCGCTAAGGTAGCAGATGCCGTTTCATCGTTAGCTTCAATGAAATTGCCAGAGGCATTCTCTAGGGATGCTGTTGCTAGATTGTTGTTGACTGCATACCCATACTCCACGTATCCGATCGCGCCTACCGTTTGCTGTACTTGAGCGGTTACCCCTTCATTGCCTTTTCCCCCAACAAAAGTTCCTTTGGTGGTGGGCCACTCAACACTCTTTCCTTCCCCGATTTCTTTTGTCCATTCTTCGCTAATGGCACTCAGGTGTTTGGTAAAGACTCCTGTTGTCCCGCTACCGTCAGAACGGTGAACTACCGTAATTTTCTGCTCCGGTAGTTCAACATTAGGGTTCGCTTCAGCAATTGCCGGGTCATTCCAATTGGTAATATTGCCGAGCAGGATATTGGTATAGGCATCTCGGGTGAGCTTGAGACCTGACTCGACACCGGGTACATTATAGGTGAGGACAATACTGCCAGCCGTCATTGGCAACAAGATAACACCTCTATCGATATTACCGATTTCCTCATCTGTCATTGCAACATCACTGGCACCAAAATCGACCGTCTCAGACGTAAATTGTTCAACACCGGCACCGCTACCGACTGACTGATAGTTTACCTGTAGTTGCGGGTACTTCTTGTTCATCTCGACGGCCCAGTTTTGATAGACAGGAGCCGGAAAAGACGCTCCTGCCCCGGTCAGGGAAATATTCTCGCTGAAAACACTCTCTCCCTCCTCAGTCGGGCTAGTACTATTACCACCGCCACAAGCTGTTACACCTGCTGCTAAAATTGCGGAAAACACAACAAAACTCAATCGTTGAAAGCGAGCTTTATACATTTTTTGCTTCATAGTTCTACTGTAAATTTAAAATAAAAAACACTGCTTAGTTTAGATAAAATTGTAAAAATTGTTACAAAAAAACAAATTAATGACAGGTTTCAGACCAATCTCAACTTTGTTAGAGGCTATTGATTATTGAACTTAATTTAGTCAGATTCACCCAAACACTATAAAAGCGTAAACTATTTTGGTAAAGATAAGATTATGGTTAAGTAAAAACTTCTAGAGATAACCTTCAATATTTTCTGAGTCTCCGACGAATTAACCACTTCTTCAACTCTACGCCCCAAAAAACTAAGGTACTCAAAGCAAGGCTAAGTAATAGGTCTATCTCTCCCAAGGCTACTGTGCCAAAAATTTGTTGTAAGAAAGGAACGTAAATGACTGCCAGTTGCAGCCCGAAAGTTAAGAGGATTGCTCCCCAAAGCGGTTGATTGGAAAGCAAACCAATCTGGAAAAGTGAGTCTCGCTCCGAGCGAATTGCCAGGGCATTCCCCATCTGCGAGAGAGTCAAGACGGTAAATAACATGGTCTGCCATTCCTGGCGGTTGCCAAGCCAGTATCCATAGCCCGTACCGAGGCATATAATCCCCAGCAACAAACCGATCCAAATGATGTCCCGACCCATGCCTCGACCGAAGAAATCCTCTGTCGGCGAGTAGGGGGGACGATTCATGGTCCCTCGTTCTGCCGGTTCCACACTCAAAGCCAAAGCAGGCAGACCATCTGTGGTCAAGTTAATCCAAAGAATTTGCAGCGGTAGCAGCGGTAGGGGCATTCCCAGAAAAGGAGCCAGGAGCATCACCCAAAGTTCCCCCACATTACTACTTAACAGATACTTGATAAACTTACGAATGTTGTCGTAGATGACTCGCCCCTCTTGAACAGCAGCCACAATCGTAGCGAAGTTATCATCAAGCAAAACCAGATCTGCTGCCTCTCTAGCGACATCAGTCCCGTTAATGCCCATTGCCACACCAATATCGGCTGCCTTCAAAGCGGGACCGTCGTTGATGCCATCCCCAGTCATAGCGACAATTTGCCCCTGTTTTTGGAGAGCGCGAACGATACGCAACTTTTGTTCTGGAGAAACTCTGGCATAAACAGAAACCTCTGACACTGCGCCGGTTAATTCAATCTCGCTCAAGCGATCAAGTTCTTTATCAGTCAAGATGAAGTGCTCGCGAGCCAGAGCTAACTCTCGGGCAACATGACCGGCGGTTTTGGCGCGATCGCCAGTAACCAGCACCGGACGGATGCCAGCTCTGTGACAGCCGAGAATGGCTGCTCGGGCTTCAGGTCGCATCGGATCGTCAATGCCCACCAACCCGATGAAGATTAGCTCCCTCTCCAGGTCTTCTAGAGCAGGGGTGGGAGCGGAGGGTAAGAGTCGAAAAGCAACTCCCAGCACCCTCAGACCTTTTTGGGTGAACTGACGTTTGGCTTCCCTAATCCGTTCGCGCCAGTTGCCATCGAGGGGTTTAGCCCCGCCATCTACCCAAATCCATTCGCATACAGAAAGCAAACTGCCAATCTTACCTTTGGTGAAGGCAACATATTCTGCTTCGGCCATCGTCGCTTGACTCCAATACCAGACCGCTTCTAAAGCAACGGGAAAAGAAAAGGCGGAGGGAATTTTGTGAACAGTGGTCATTCGTTGCCGTCTGAAATTAGACGGAACTTGATTCACGCGGGGAAGGGCTTGTTCGAGTTCGGTTTGCCAAAGTCCCTGGCGAGCAGCTGCCATTAGCAAAGCACTTTCAGTAGGATCGCCTACCGCTTGCCAAGAGCGCGGTTCATCAGGGTCGGGTTCTAGAGAAGCATCATTGCACAAGATCGCACTAGCTAACAAGAAAGATAAAGCGGGTGGCTGACTGAGTAGAAGTGGTTGTTCTCGCTCGTTTTCCAGTAGGGGAGAATAAGAGTGCAACCGGGCTGTTAAGTCTAGCCGATGTCCCGCCACGTCCAGTACGGTTACAGTCATACGGTTTTGGGTGAGGGTGCCCGTCTTGCCAGAACAAATCGTCGTCACCGAACCGAGGACTTCGACAGCCGGCAAATGGCGGACGAGAGCGCGTCTTTTGAGCATCTTCTGCGCGCCTAAGGCGAGGGCAATTGTCACGACGGCGGGTAGACCTTCGGGTAAGGCGGCTACAACTAAAGCGATCGCGGTTAGAAACATTAACCGGACGTCCTCTCCCCGCAGCAGTCCTAAAATTAAGATCGCTCCCACCAGAGCAAGGGAAGCGATTGCTAATTGACCTCCCAGTCGAGCCAGACGCTTTTGTAACGGGGTCGCTTCCGGTTCTACCTTCTCCATCAGGCTGGCAATATGACCGGATTGGGTATTCATTCCCGTTTCGGTAACGATCGCCCGAGCGCGTCCGTAGGTGACGATAGTTCCGGAGTAGACCATATTGCATCGCTTGTCAATCCCTAAATCTTTTCCCGGTAAAGCCTCTGTATCTTTATCCACTGGTTCGGCTACCCCAGTCAAAGCAGCTTCGGCAGTTCGCAAGCCCCAATTTTCCAGCAGTCGGCAGTCGGCTGGCACTAGCTCTCCGCCTTCGAGGACGATGATATCGCCGGGTACGAGTTGTCGTGCGGAAAGTTCCTGCTCGCGATCGCTGCGACGAACGCTGACGGTGGGAACAGCGAGCTGTCTGAGTTTGGCGATCGCCTTTTGCGCTCGATATTCTTGAGTGAAACCCAAACCAGTAATGAGAAGGACGATCATGCCAATGCCTAATCCATCTTTATAATTTCCTAGAAAAGCTGAAATGATGGCAGCAACGATCAGCAGCATGACCAAGACTTCGTTCAATTGCTCCCACAAGATACGCCAGGGACTCTTGAATTGCGGCTCGCGCCGTTCATTGAGACCATAATGTTTGAGGCGACGGGATGCTTCGAGATCACTCAGTCCGGACGATGCGTTGCTACCGAGCTTTTCTAGGACTTCTCGGACCTCTAATTGGTGCCAGATACTCATGGTCTCTTCTTAATCCTTCAGCTTTTTCCCATTAATAAGATTTGCTTTTACTCTGACCCTTCTAAGTTCCCGGATCAGGCGCTGTGCTTGGTGCTGATATAATTTTATCGGTATTACTTTTGGCAGATCGCTCATCATTTCTCGAGCTTCATTTAAAGAACAACCGATGACTCGGACTAAAATATTTCCCCCTTCAAATAACGCATCAGCGGTTCTTGCTTTTTGGATTTGTACTTGCCAACTTTTTCCACTCGTATCGAGTTGACCAACTTCGACTCGTTTCAGTCCTTCCATTGTCGCAAGAACAACTAAGCGATCGCGTACCATTAACCGCACATCATCTGACGGCATAAATTTCACCAGTTGTCCGTCTTTTTGATGTAAAATCGGCACAACATTATAACCATAAGCAATATCAGCTAAGAGTAATCCATCGAGAGTATCTTTTTCTTCAATTTCGTATTCTGTTACTAAAATGGTTTGCTGATTCAACCGCAACAACTTAATAATATTTTCTCCAAATGCTGCACCGGCAAAAGCTTCAGCAGCAACGGCATAAGCACAGAGAATAATGGCTTGAGGAAGTAACTGTGATAAGTTTTGACTCAATCGTTGTTCAAAGGTCCGAACCACTAATTGACAATCAGGATTAATGCGATGAATGGTTAAACTAATTTCTAGGTTCAACATTTCATCGCCGGTTCCGACAATGACACTTTTTGCCCCTTCTAGATGGGCCTGGTTAAGGGATTCCTTTAAATTACCAAAAAGCATTGGCATTTCTGGCAAAATATTGGAATCAAACTCTGAATTGAGTGGAATTCCTAATAAATATTGTTTTAAGTCCAGTAACAGCCTTGCTACCCTTCTTCCAACACGACCAATCCCAATAATTACAATCTGATCTCGTTTAGGAATTGGAGGACGACGTTGCGATAGTTCAAACTTTGAAGATAAGAGAGCTTCTGTGACTAAAGCATATAAAACTCCGACTAAAGCCGTTCCTGCTAAAGTTAAACTGAGACTAAACAGTCGTAACCACCACTGAATTTGCTCACTCGCTTCTAGATCTCCAAATAAATCAGCATACCCGCCTAATAATAAAACCACTGTGGCATAAAAAGATGACAAAAAAGTGGTGTTAGGAAGGTAAACCCATAAGATCAAAGTTCCCATTGCAATTAAACTGATAACAATTCCGCCGCAGATGAGAGCAACACGACGCACTGGCAACTTGAGGATTCTCTGATAAAGGTTTTGTAACTGTTTTTTGAGTACAGAAAGGGTAATTTTCTGGGGAAAAGATTTTCTTTTCTGAGACGGGTAATCCAGTAAAAAAGAATCAGAAGTTAACCAGTCTTCGATCTGAATATAAATCACTATATCGCCTGCCTCTAGCAGTTTTTCAGGATGCCAATCATAGAATAAACCAGTCAATTGAGAAGATAAGAAAGGTTGATAGGCTAAAAGTTTTCGCTTTTGAGTATTTAATTCTTGTAACGTTCGTTGATTGCACCACTGATCACTCGGTTGAATCTGGCGTTTAATCACTCGAAAGAGTGGTTGTTCACTATCCTTTTCGGTATTCAGGTAAAAGAAGCCTTGGGTCTCTGTTCCCAACGCCGCTAAGGCAAAGGCATCAGCAGAAAGTTGAGTCGGTTCAAAGGCAATAAAATTCCCTAAATGTTCTCTTAAAAGTTGGTTGAGATTATCTTGTCCGGAACGAATGACCAAGCGGGTGTGAGAACATTGGGAACGAGCAGCAACTGCTGTTTCTGCATTAATCTGTTCATTACTGGTAACAATCAGTAAAGCCCGAGAATTTCCGATTTTTGCTGCTTCAAGGATTTCTGCATCTCGACAATCGCCAATGACTAAATCGGTTAACAAACTGGGTAAATGAGGAATTTCCCACTGTCGGGGTTCAATTTGCTTGATCGCGGTAATGCTGACGCCAAACTTCTTTAAAGCGACCACACAATGTTGACCGAGGGAACCCAGTCCACAAACAATAAAATGATCGCAACTATTAACCTGAGGGATTTTGTCCATTAATAATCTGAAATATCACCAGAGAAATGAGTCAGGAGTTATGCCGTTAAAGAAAGAATAAAGCCAGGAAAAAGTGAAATAAGAGCGCCCGGCTTCTCGGATGATGCTAATTTTGGCTTCATACCCATTAATTCCTGTTTGAATGACATGAAGCCCTTTAAAGATATATTGACATCCTTACTACCCTAGAAGGAAGGTGATTCCTGCTCACACCGTTACTGGTTCAGCGACACCGCTTACTGAATCGGGTTTCCCTTTATCAGCAAAGGCGGAAGTCTCCCCAGTCGTTTCCCAAGGTACTTTTAGAAAGGAAATTGATGGCGCGATCGCGCTTAGAAAGGGTAGGTCTTGTATCAAAATACACTAAATATGCCAACCCATATTTTTGTGTTTTTGTCAATGCGTAAGTCCTATATCATTCGTTTGCAGTTAGAAAAAATACAGAAAAGCCAGCAACAGGTCTTTCAGGAATTAAGAGAGGCTCAAATTGGTGTGAATTTACATTATATTCCTGTGCATACTCAGCCTTATTACCAACAGTTGGGATTTAAGTGGAGGGATTTTCCTGAAGCGGAACAATATTACCGAGAAGCGATTAGTATTCCGTTGTATTCTGCGTTAACAGAAGCCGATCAGAATCGGGTAATCCAGACGTTACGACAAATTTTAAAATAAAGCCTGAATTGAAAGCTATCCTTTGGCT
Source organism: Cyanobacteria bacterium GSL.Bin1 (assembly GCA_009909085.1). NCBI lineage: Bacteria > Bacillati > Cyanobacteriota > Cyanobacteria bacterium GSL.Bin1. Next base: position 28,203 of record JAAANX010000114.1, read on the forward strand.
AAAATAGAAACATCAAAATTCAAGTAAAAGGTCAATCCTTCTTGAAATTATGACAACAACCTTAGACCCCTCAATCGCGGAACAATATATTCAGTTACATCCTGTTAGTTGGGAGACATTTAATCAACTTTTAGAAGAGTTAGGAGATAACCGAAATAAACGTTTAACTTACTATCAGAAAACCTTACAAATAATGAGTCCACTAGGAAAGCATGAAAGTAATAACCGTTTTATTGATGATTTAATTCGGGCAATTACTGATGAACTAGGTCTTAATCTCAAAAAGTTTGGCTCATTAACTTTAAAGTCTCAACCCCTTCAACAAGGAGTAGAACCAGATTCCTGCTATTACATCAAAAATGAATTCCGAGTCAGAAGCAAACAAGACATTGATTTAGAAAGTGATCCGCCTCCTGATTTAATTTTAGAAGTTGATATTACCAGTGGTTCTTTAAATAAACTGCCAATTTATGCTAATTTTAGAGTCCCTGAATTTTGGCAATATGATGGAGAGAAACTAACGGTATTTATTCTCGAAGAATCGAGTAATACCTATCGAGAAGTTGATCAGAGTAAAATATTTCCGTTCTTAGATTTAAAGCAAATTCCCCAATTAATTCAGCAAAGTTTAGAAATTGGAGAAACTGCAACCTTAAAACAATTTCGCCAGTGGGTTCAGAATCATGCAGACCAATAAAGTTGATCAAATCCCCAGACTAGAAAACGGCGATCGCGTAACCCGTCCTGAATTTGAACAGCGGTATCATCAGATGCCCAATCTGAAAAAAGCAGAACTAATCGAAGGAGTCGTTTACGTGCCATCTCCCCTGCGCTACAACCGACATGGCAGACCGCACAGTCAAATCATAACCTGGCTCGAAATTTATGCCGTAGCCACTCCAGGACTAGAAACTGCAGATAATACAACTGTGCGTCTTGACCTTGATAATGAACCGCAACCCGATGCGCTGCTGCGTCTTGATGAATCTTTAGGTGGGACTTCCCGCATCAGCGACGATGATTATCTAGAGGGCGCACCCGAATTAATTGTAGAAATTGCTGGAAGCAGTGTTTCCTATGATTTACATGATAAATTGCAGGTTTATCGTCGGCATGGGGTTCGGGAATACTTAGTTTGGTTAGTGGAAGACAAGGCATTCCGTTGGTATGTGCTGGCGGAGGGGAACTATCAACTGCAAACAATGGATTCATCAGGAATCTTAAAAAGCCCCTTTTTTTCAGGATTATGGTTGGATGTTTCTGCTCTTTTAACAGGAAATCGGCAGCAGGTGTTAACAGTGCTTCAGCAAGGGATCAATTCAGCAGACCATCAAGCATTTATCCAAACCTTAGCCAGAGACAAGTAAACACTTTAAGGTCAAAAATCTAAAACATTCCTCATCTATAGATTTAGATTTCAATATGCAGAATAGTAAAGTTGATCAAATCCCTAGATTAGAAAACGGCGATCGCGTAACCCGTCCTGAATTTGAACGTCGGTATCATCAGATGCCAAATCTGAAAAAAGCAGAATTAATCGAAGGAGTCGTTTACGTGCCATCTCCCTTAAGATATCAACAACATGGTCAACCCCACAGCGACATTATGGGTTGGTTATGGGTTTATAGTGCAGCGACTCTGGGAGTGTATGTCGCAGATAATACAACTGTGCGCTTAGACCTTGATAATGAACCGCAACCCGATGCGCTGCTGCGTCTTGATGAATCTTTAGGTGGGACTTCCCGCATCAGCGACGATGATTATCTAGAGGGCGCACCCGAATTAATTGTAGAAATTGCTGGAAGCAGTGTTTCCTATGATTTACATGATAAATTGCAGGTTTATCGTCGGCATGGGGTTCGGGAATACTTAGTTTGGTTAGTGGAAGACAAGGCATTCCGTTGGTATGTGCTGGCGGAGGGGAACTATCAACTGCAAACAATGGATTCATCAGGAATCTTAAAAAGTCCCTTCTTTTCGGGATTATGGTTGGATGTTTCTGCTCTTTTAACAGGAAATCGACAACAAGTGTTAACGGTGCTTCAGCAAGGGATAAACTCGCCTGAACATCAAACTCTTGTCGAAATCTTAACTAAAGGTAAAGAGGAGGGATGATAATGACGACAGCGACTCAATTCTTAACTTTGCAAGAGTTTCTACAGTTACTGTGATTCATCGCGATCGCGTTATTCAAACCTATTTTGATCACCAGCCTCAATGTGATTATGTTTCTAATGCTTTAGAACGAACATATCCCAGAGGAATGGATACAGAAGTTTTTTCCTTTGAAAGCCTTTCTAAAGCCTACTCAGACGCGATCGCGCAGCCCGATCAAGAGCACGTCACTCCTTTTATACTCCATCGACCAGAACGTTTTAATCTTATACCAGTTCTTAACTCAGAAAATCATAGTCATCATCGTTGGACAGTTGATACACAAGAAGATTTTGAATTGATCAAGAGAATTTTAGAAGCAGTTTATCCTCAAAAGCCAAATTGTACCATGGAAGATTGTCTCAATTTATTAAAAGAGCATCCTGAGTGGCAAAAAATTAATGCTCATGTTGAACAGGAAAAATATGGAGAGTAAAATGATGACAAGCTATAAAACCGAGCAAGAGAAATTTTGGTCAGGAACTTTCGGAGATGATTATGTTATAAGAAATCGTGGTGACTTCTCTATAGCAAGTAATATTGCTCTCTTTTCTAAAATTTTGTATAGAACAAATGGCATCGATTCTTTACTCGAAATTGGAGCTAATATTGGTTTAAAATTAAAAGCAATTAAGCAACTTTTACCCCAAGTTAAACTATCAGTAATTGAAGTCAATCAAAAAGCAGTTGAAGAACTAGAAAAAATGGGGGGGGTGACAGTTTATCATCGCGATTATAACTTTCCTCAAGATGATATCACTTGGTTTTTACTAGAAAAAAGATAATAAAAATGAATACATCTCTCTATGAACAAGACTTTTATACTTGGGTGCAACAGCAAGCAAGTCTCTTAAGTCACAAAAAATTTGATCAGTTGGATTTACCCCATTTAATCGAGGAGTTAGAAGACTTGGGAAAGCGTCACTATGATCAACTTGAATCTCGTTTGATGCAGTTAATAGCTCACTTGTTAAAATGGCAAGTTCAATACTGGAAACGAACAAACAGTTGGCGAGCGACGATTCGCGTACAAAGAACAGCGATCGCGAAACTCCTGCGACGCAATCCTGGTCTCAAATCTCGTTTAGAAGAAGCGATGAGAGAAAGTTGGGAAGAAGCCAGAGACTTAGCAATTATTGAAACTGATTTACCTGATGAAAAATTTCCTGAAGCCTGTCCTTTTTCCTTAGAAGAAATCCTGAGTGAAACGTTTTTTCCAGAGCCAGAAAATAACTCCCAATGATAACTCCAACTCAACTCAATTTCTTATTCCGAGTCGAAGCCTCGATCGCGATCGGAAGTGGTCATATAATGCGCTGCTTAGCACTTGCTCAAGCATGGCAAAATTTAGGGGGAAATGCCATCTTTGCGGTTGCAACAGACATCGGAAAATTACAAACCCGCTTGGAAACAGAAGGAATAACCATTCATCAATTATCTGTCACATCGGGAAGCAGAGAAGATGGAGAAGCCGTTATTGCTTTAGCTCAAAAATTAGGGGTTTCTTGGGTTGTGGTGGATGGGTATCAATTTGGAAGAAACTATCAGCAACAGTTAAAAGCAACAGGATTAAAGGTGCTGTTTATTGATGATTATGGACACGCTGAACATTATTCGGCTGATTTAGTTTTAAATCAAAACCTTGGTGCGAATGAGAATTTATATCCTCATCGAGACAACCAGACTCAGTTATTATTAGGAACAAAGTATGCTCTCTTAAGACGCGAGTTTTGGCAATGGCGAAACTGGAAACGAGAGATTTCTCCAACTGCGTGTAAGGTTTTAGTAACTCTTGGTGGCGCTGATCCAGACAATGTAACGCTGAAGGTAATGCAGGCTTTATCTGCTATGGAAAGAGAAGGATTAGAAACAGTAGTAATTGTGGGAGGAAGCAATCCCCATTATGACCAGTTGCAGGGCGTGGCGCAAGCGTCTCCCGTCTCGATGACACTGAAGCAGAATGTCACTAATATGCCAGAGTGGATGGCGTGGGCTGATCTTGCCATTGCAGCAGGAGGATCAACCAATTGGGAATTAGCGTTTATGGGGTTACCTAGTGTGATTATTACTGTTGCAGACAATCAAAGCGCGATCGCGCAGCAATTAGGCAAAATGGGAATAACCATTAGTTTAGGCTGGTATCAACAACTAACGGTTCACCAACTGACAACAGCAGTCTCTGAGTTACTTTCTGCACAAAAACAACGACAACAAATGAGTGAAAAAGGAAGACAGTTAGTTGATGGTTTAGGAAGTCAAAGAGTGATTGAAATGATGAGAGAATAAGCAAGGGAAAATTAGCATGACATCAACCACAGAGCAACAACTGTATTCAATCGCAGAATATCTTGAGTTGGAAAAAAGCGCGATCGAACGTCATGAGTATATTAATGGGGCAATTAGACAAATGGCGGGGGGATCACCAAGACACAACACGATTAAAGTGAATTTAATTATTGCCCTTGGTTTAGCTCTGAGAAATACATCCTATCGGGTTTTTGATAGCGATCAACGATTATGGATTCCAGAAAATTCTACGTTTACTTATCCTGATGTGACTGTTGTTCAAGAACCGATCATGATCGCTGATCAGGATGAAACAGCCCTGACTAACCCCTTACTCATTACGGAAGTTTTATCAGAATCAACTCGGAACTATGACCGCAGTGAGAAATTTGTGAGTTACCGCAGTCTTCCCACCTTTCAAGAATATCTCTTAATTGAACAAGATCGGGTGCAGATAGAACAGCACATCAAGCAAGATGATCACCATTGGTTACTGACCCTTCATGATGATATTAATAGTACCATTTCTTTAGCCTCTGTTTCGATAGAAATTGCGATCGCTGATCTTTACGAGCATATAGATATATAAAGGTCATCCGCGATCGCGCAAAAATTAGGCAAAATGGGAGTAACCATCAGTTTAGGTTGGTATCAACAACTAACAGTTAATCAACTGACAACAGCCATTTCTGAGTTACTTTCTGCACAGCAAAAACGTCAACAGATGATCGAAAAAGGAAGACAGTTAGTTGATGGCTTGGGGAGTCAAAGAGTAATTGAAATGATGAAAAAGGATACTATCTTTTAATTAAACACAAGATTAAAACCTTCTTGCGAAAAGTGCTTATCGTGAGAGAGTACGTCTGCTTCTACTCCTGCTGTTGCGCCCCACCAATGAGCTAAATGTTCAACAGCCCTGTCTGATCTTGGATGAGGAAACGCCCGCATTTCCGACGCATAAGCTGCCAGTGCTTTCCGTTTAAGATGCAGGGTGTCAGAAATATCCACAAACCAGTTTGGGTGAAAGGGAGCTTTAACTGGGGAAACCTGCCATTCTGTGCTGGAGAGAACTTCAAAGAAGAGAATGGTCTTTGTGGGATTATGAGGAGTCGATCGCGCTGCAGTGATTACGGCTTCACTGACTCGTTGATGATCAATGTTGACATCCCCTGGATAGTGGGTGTAAATGCGCTGAGGGGAATGTTCTTGAATTGCTGGCTTGATCGCCTTGATAATATCGAGTAAATCGCAGTGATCCATCCGATTATCAGGAAAATCCATTAATTTTAAGGACTGAACCCCTAAAATCTCCTTTGCTTGCTGGGCGGATTGGGCTAAAGCGGAGAGTTCAGTGCTTCTTTGGGCGCGATCGCGCTTTTGGTCCCGACTGGTCGCCCCTTCTGCTAAAATCAGGACGTGAACAGTGTCTCCTTTTTGAGTGTGGTGCGCGATCGTGGCAAGCCTTATCCTAATAATTTACTCGCTCACATTATTCAAAGCCTTTCCGATTAAATTAACTACTGGTGTATCCCATCCGTTAATAAGTAAATGTTGATAACGCTCTCGATCTCGGAGACGATGCACAGACCCATCAACGGGCTGAGGCTGTGGATTTATTTTTCCATCTCTAATTTTTAACCAAGAACTTTGAAATAAATTGATTGCTATCTTAGTTAACTTGTCATATAGCAATCCTAAATCATTTGTAAAAAATAAGCCGTCCTTAATTAGTAACCACTGGATAACAGCAGCGCGATCGCGCTGACTTAGGTATCCTCTCGAACCTTTATATTTGACCTTCAGGGCTTCAATTCCAAAACCCAGCATATTGAACTTTCACTTTACTAATAAATGGAGCTGAAACCCCTAAGGTTTCTTGAATGGTTTTGGTTTTCAAGCCTTGAGTCAGCATTTTGAGCGCTAAAGCTCTTTTCAGTTCTGTTGCTTTCGGATTACTAGCAATAAATTTTTCTAGCTCTTCTAGAGCATCTGTTGCACAAGACTCGTTGATTTGTGTCATGAAGCTTAAATTGGGTCGGAATGACATTTATTTCTAGAGTTTACTTTATCATTTGAATATTTACAACTCATTTAGGATTGCTATAGCTACTTCGTAATGTATCTTGGTTAGTAAACTCGGTTTTAGTTTGAACTAAAATATCTCCTGTATCAATTCCTTCATCTAATACTGCCAGTCGCTTTTGTGCTGCTTGAGAGTCTCCAACTGATGCTTCTTGAACTACTAACTGAGAGGCAACTAATTCAAATGCCAGTCTGCGATTTTGCCACCACTGTTGAGTAATTTGCTGATGACTTGCTATGACAATGTACTGTTTCTAAATCTTTAAGATCGCGACGAATTCGCCCCGCCAGTGTTAAATAACGACCATTCATAATGGTTGTCCTTCTTCCTTTAAAAAATCGGAGGCTTGTTGAGCAATGATTTTGGCTTGTTGCCATCGTTTTTCCGTTTGCGCGATCGCGCTTTGTTTTCGCCGTCTTGCTGTGGCTTTGTAGGAATTCATTTGTCATCCTCTCCCCCAATTTCTGTTTCTTTTTATCCTATCATTTCTCTGGAAAACCCAGTCTGGCTAAAATTTCGCTGCGTTGGTCGTCTTCTTCATATTCAAAGTGAAAATAACTCTCCTGTTCACTGTAGCCATAGAGAAGATTATTTGATTGGATTTCATGATAAAATGGTACAACTTGAGCGCGATCGAGAACTTTCCATAGTCCCAGAAGGTAGCCACAAAAATAGCTAACAAAATAACGGATTTCTTCTAAGGAAAATTCTTGTTCATAAGGCTCATGATAGACTGATTGAATGGGTTCAATTTTTTCTTCAACACATCGGCGAATAGAAAAATCAATGCTACCTCTATAATCTCTCACAACAATAATATAGTTATAAGTTGCATTGGGTTTAATGATTTCAGTAAATAGGGGAAAGGTAAAACTCGATTTATAATCGTCAAAACAACGACTACTTTTTCCAAATAAATGTTTTAGACTAAGGTAAATTTTAGGCAATTCTATAGTTTCAATCTTTAAATTAAAGGCTGTAAAAAATCTACCATCGTTTTTGATAGGAATCGTGTAGCTTGATAAGTTAAAATAATCTTCATCACTAAGACGATAGAAACGGTAATGCGCTTGCTTTAAATCTAAATCAAGTGCTTCATAAACGATTGAGGAAAAAGACTGAAGGCATTGTTTTAAATACTCATTTAGCTGCAATTCTTTAAGCAACAACTGTTTCTCTTCTGTTGAGAGATTCCTGATTTTCTGAACAATTCCTTTGACTAATTGAGAGTTCATGGACGATCGCTGCTGAGTTGATTTATTAATCATTTTAGCAACTTTCAAGTTATGATCGTTATACCATTTTCAAAAAATCCTGCTACGGTTGATCCCCCCAACCCCCCCTTATTAAGGGGGGGCTTAGTTGATCGTTATGTAGTGCCAATTATTCAAAATGGTATTAGTTCTATTTTGCCCAGGTGCTGCACGCAAGCCGTAGAGCCTTGCGCTACATTAGTGGTAGAGAGATAATTCATGAGGAAACCAAGCTATGACAATTAAAGAGCAATTACTCCGAGAATTAGAAACAGCCCCACAACCTGTGACCGAAGAAGTGTTTGACTTTTTATTACTCGCTAAAATTAAACATCACCGCTCCTCATCTTATGAGCAATCAGAAAATACCCAGTTGTTAGGAGCATTTGCAGAGAAGTTAGTAGCTGATATTCCTGAAGAGGTTTTAAATGAGTTGCCTACTGATAGTGCTGAACAACATGATCATTATATTTATGGAACTCCAAAACGATAAGAATGAAGCCAGTTTTTGCTGATACTTTTTATTGGATTGCTTTATTAAACCCTAAAGATGACTGGCATCAAACTGTACTGAATTATACTTATAATCACCCAAATCAAACAATAATTACCACAGATGGCATTGTTGAGGAAGTTCTTAACTATGCTTCCTCTAGAGGGTTTGTCATAAAACAAAAAGCTCTTCTCTTATACAAGAAAATGCTACAAGAGCCAAATATAGAAGTAATTTCTTATAATGTGCAATTACGAGAACTAGGCTTGAAACTATATGAACAGCGTTTAGATAAAGGGTATAGCCTCACGGATTGTATTTCAATGATAGTGATGCAACAAATAGACATTCAAGCAGAAGCCTTTGTTTTAGCCCGTCATCAGGAATAGAGTTTTTTAGTTGAGTTTTCGATAATATATTTATAGGAGAACCAATAATTTGATACAAAATGAGTATTGTTATTCCTGAAGAAATTTTAAGGGCTGCTGAAACAAACGAAGAAGAATTAAAAATAGAGTTGGCTTTGTTACTCTACAAACAAAACAAAATTAGTAGTGGAAAAGTTCGAGCTTGGTTAGGGTTAACCGTTTTAGAATTTCAACATGAACTTGCCAAAAGGAAATTAGCAATTAATTATGATCTTGAAGAACTCAATCAAGATGTAGAAACCTTAAAAAGCCTAGGATTGTTGTGATTATTGTTAGCGATACATCTCCCATTACCAATCTCGCTGCTGTCCAAACACTAGACTTGTTACAGTTCCTTTATGGGTCAATTATTATTCCTGTTGCTGTCTATAACGAATTGACCCAAGCCGATATCAAAAAGGCAGTTCCAGGGGCAACCGAAGTTCAAACATACTCTTGGATTCAAACTCGACCCGTTCAAAATCTTCAAAAAGTTAACGAAATTTTAGTGGCTAACAGTAATATTCACTTAGGGGAGGCAGAAGCAATTGTCCTTGCTCTTGAACTGAAAGCAGATCTTCTTCTCATGGATGAACGGCGAGGGAGAACCTTGTTATAAAATCGCCTCCTTTGAAAAAATTTCAGCGCGATCGCTTCGCCAGTTCCCCTAGGGAACATCGCGCTCTTTAAATTATTTACCTGCCGATCACGCTTCGGCTGTTGTCTAAAAAAGCAAGAATAAGGAGAAAAACAGACGATCGCGCCCAGAGACAGTCAGCACAAAGACTCGGTTTTCCAAAAACAGCCTCAATTATTATTTGACACTCAAGCGTCACTTTGAGATGTAGTGGTTGATCATTGTCAGCAAAATGATTAGCAAACTTCAGATCGCACTTTTTCAAGCCAACCCTAATTTAAAATAAACAGAGAACTTCACCACGGGAATGAATGATGTATCAAAGCAATCCTCCCCTTCCCCCAAAAGAAACCCTGCCCACCATGTATGATTTACCCAGTGAAGATCCAGAGGAACCTGGTTTGCCCGACGAATTTCATCTTCTCCAGCCTGAATTGCTTCGCCTTACCTTTCGCCCCCCAAGTTACCCCAATAATCAGGTCTTTACGGCAAGCGATTTGAATTTCTACTATGATGTGCATCATACCCAGTGGTATAAACGCCCCGACTGGTTTGCGGTTTTAGGGGTATCGCGCCTCTATGAAGAAAAAGATCTCCGTTTAAGTTATGTGACATGGCAAGAAGGGGCAAATCCCTTTGTGGTGGTAGAATTGCTTTCTCCTGGCACCGAGAAAGAAGACTTAGGGCAAAATTTAAGAGAAGTGGGTCAGCCTCCTAATAAATGGACGGTTTACGAGCAAATCCTGAGGATTCCCTATTATTTTGTCTTTAATCGCTATAACAATGACTTCCAAGCCTTTCAGTTAAGAGGTAGTCATTATGAGTCCTTATCAATTCAAGGACATGGAGTCTGGTTAGAACAAGCAGAACTGGGATTAGGATTATGGGAAGGGGAATATCAGGGAATCTCTAGGCTGTGGTTGCGTTGGTACGACCAAAATCAGAACTGGATTCTCACTCCTGCTGAACAAGCAACTCAACGCGCTGAACGTTTAGCTGAATAATTAAGAGCTTTGGGGATTGATCCCGAAGCCTAAGGGCAATTTTTTAAATAACCAATAAACAATTAACCTACCATGCAAAATATTCAACTAAAATCCCATATTGGGGATGATGGCATCTTAAAAGTTCAGGTTCCTACAGAACTCCAAAATACTGAAGTAGAGGTGCTAGTGGTTTTTCAAGCGACAACTGATACAGGTAAAGAAAAAATAGAGAAAGCGCGAGGGTGGCCGTCGGGTTTTTTTGAAAAAACTTGGGGGAGTTGTACTGATGATCCCATCATTATTGATGAAGGAGGAGTTTCTCCAGAATTAGATGATGATGCTCAAGGAATATTTAAGACGTAATTCTCCTTCATGTTGTACTTATTAGATACTAATGTTATTGCAATTTATTTAAACCAACGCTCAGTTTTATTAAGGGAAAGATTGGAACAAATTCATCCAGATGATATTGCTGTTTGTTCAGTGGTAAAGTTTGAATTATTCTATGGAGCAATGCGAAGTGGAAATCCGAGTAAAAATTTAACACGACAACAGGAATTTTTAGATCTGTTTGTTTCTTTACCCTTTGATGATAAAGCAGCAGCCAAGGCAGGAGAAATTAGAAATTATTTAGCTTCTCAGGGGACCCCAATTGGTTCTTACGATTTATTAATTGCTGCTATCGCGATCACGAACAACTTAACTTTAGTAACTCACAATATGAGAGAGTTTAAAAGAGTGCCAGATTTAAATTTGGAAGATTGGGAAATCTAGGTTTATTTTTATGGGTTAACTTATTTTAAGTCGGGAGGAGATTCAGGAAAGGTTGGGATTTACAGAAGTTGATCTAAAGCAAACTCGTTTCTATTAAGATGTTCATGGCGAAGGAAGAGAAGAAGAAGCAGTTATTTTGATCCTTCGTCTGCTTAATCGTCGTTTTGGAGAGTTGGACAGCAATTTAGTGGAGCAAATTCAGTCTTTAAAAGTGTCGGGGTTGGAAGCGTTGGCAGAGGCGCTTTTGGATTTTTCTACAGTTGCTGATTTGGAACGCTGGTTGCAACAATCAAATGTTTAGCAAGGGCGATCATCGCGCTCTTTAAGTTATCTAGCATCTGATCGCGCTTCGGCTGTTGCCTAAAAAGGTAAGAAAAGGAGAAAAACAGACGATCGCGCCGAGAGACAGGCAGCACAAAGACTGGGTTTTCCAAAAACGGGTTCGATTGGAGTTTTGCTTCTGCGATCGCTGCTATCTTGGGTAAGATTAAGGAAAAGCGCGTAGAGCCTTGCGTCTTATCTCTATGGATCATTCTCCTAACTGGGTTATATCAACTAATAGCTGCTTGCTCAATGCCAAAATATTTTAAGATTGAGAACAAATCCCGGTAAGACCTTCTCCCCTGACAAAGAGTCTGGCTTGTCTAAAACTTCAGGAAGGTGTTGAGGACGATAAATTTCAACAGTTTTATTTCTACGATTAATTAACCAGCCCAGTTGACAGCCATTATCCATGTACTCTCGCATTTTTTTTTGGGTCTTAGTAAGGCTATCGCTGGGGGAAAGAATTTCAATAACAAAATCAGGACACAGGGGTAAAAATTTCTCACGTTGTTCGGAGGTCAAGCCATCCCAACGTTTTTTTTTGACCCAAGAGGCATCGGGGGAACGGTCGGCACCGTTGGGGAGATGAAAGCCAGTAGAAGAATCGAAGACTTCACCGAGTTGGGTTTGTTCGTTCCATAGTGCGAGTTCCAGATTGATTTTTGAGTTGGTACGTCCGGTTTCTCCTCCTGTAGGGGGCATGACAATTAAGTCTCCGTTAGCATTACGTTCTAGCTTGAGGTCAGGGTTAGCTTGGCAAAGTTGATAGAACTGTTCTTCAGACAATTTGACAACTGAGTTGAGGTCTAAGGTTAACTGAGTCATGATCGTTCCTTGAAATATCCTTTAATTTCATATTACATAAGCTACCCAACTTAAGCAGGGAGGAAGTTCAGGCAATGTTGGGATTTACAGAAGTTGACCTGAAACAAACTCGTTTCTATCAAGATGTTCATGGTGAAGGAAGAGAAGAAGAAGCAGTTATTTTGGTGCTTCGTTTTTGGGCTTTATTGGAGATGTCTATTGGGAACGCTGGTTGCAACAATCATAATGTTTAGCAAGGGTGATCATCGCGCTGTCACCCAATTCTTGTTGAAAATAATCGGGCTGGTATTGCCGTAACGAGAGCGTATTACTCTGTCTAGCAGTTGCGTCGAACTGAATAACCCAGCGCGATGTGCTTCGCACTCGGTCTGGCGACCTAAGCGCTCTTTTTTGATCTCATTTTGATCGCGCCGTTAGAAAAAATCTTAAATGAAAACTGGAGGCTCTGAAAGTAAAATTAAAAATATCGTTCCGATCAGAGGTCAAGATAAAATCGGCAAAAGGAGTCAAAATGAATTCAGTGATTGTTTTTGAAGTTTCTCAAGAAGAAGATGGTGGTTTTGTTGCCGAATGTTTAACTGAGGATATCTTTACTCAGGGTGAGAGTTGGGAAGAATTAAGAGTGAATGTCAATGAAGCAGTTAAAGGATATTATTTTGATCAGCCAAGTTGTCCGAAAGTCAAATTACACCTCTTTAAGGAAGAAATGTTAGTCATTCAATGAAAATTCCTAGAGATCTCAAAGGAAGTTATCTCGCGGATATTCTCTCTCGCCAATGGGATTACAAAACTGTTCACCAACAGGGAAGTCATATTATTTTGGATACTGAAATTCCCAGTCATCAAAGAATTAGTATTCCTAACCATAATCCTTTGCGCTTGGGGACGTTGAATAGTATCTTGCGAGCAGTTTCTCGACATAAAGGAGTAACCAAAGCTGATATTATTAATACCTTATGAGCTTAATTAAAGCCCCCAAATACTATGACCGAGTGAGTCCCGATTTCAGTTCTAGTTTCCCACGCGTAGGTCGCCAGACCGAGCCGTAGGCATCGCGCCACTGGCAACGTTTATGTCGCGCTCCTTTTTGATCTCATTGTGATCGCGCCCTTAAAAAGGTTTGTAGATGAAAACTGGTTGCTGTAAACTTGATGAAGGTTGATTTGATATTGCAATGATTAATGTAATCGCGCTTGCCATAATCTCCTAAAATAAGCAGTAAGTGCCACTCCGAGGTTTCTGTGATGAGTTATCCTTCAACTACCTCTCAAAAGACCCCTATCCTAGAAAACGGAGATCGCATGACTCGTAATGAGTTTGAGCGTCGGTATCATCAAATGCCGAACGTCAAAAAAGCCGAATTAATTGAAGGAATTGTTTACGTGGCATCCCCCTTAAGATATCAACAGCATGGTCAGCCCCATAGTGATGTTGTGGGGTGGTTAACCGTTTATCGTGCAGCTACTCCGAGAGTTTATAGTGCTGATAATACAACTGTTCGTCTTGATTTGGATAATGAACCGCAACCTGATGCCCTGCTGCGTCTGGAGGAATCAGTAGGGGGAAACTCTCGGATTAGCGAAGATGATTATCTCGAGGGCGCACCGGAATTAATTGTGGAAATTGCCAGCAGTAGCGCATCCTATGACATACATGATAAGCTGCAGGTTTATCGTCGTAATGGGGTACGGGAATATCTAGTTTGGTTGGTTGAGGATAAGGAATTTCGGTGGTATGTGTGGCAGGAAGGAACCTATCAGCAATTATCGCCAGATGAATCGGGAATTTTGAAAAGTCCTTTTTTCCTTGGGTTGTGGTTGGATGTATCGGCGCTGTTGGCGGGAGAGATGCAACAGGTGCTATCTGTGCTCAATTCAGGAATCAATTCTTCGGAGCATCAAGCCTTGGTTGAGCAATTGGGTAAAACTAAATAATATCTGTGCGCGATCGCGCCTCATTAGTCCTGATGGTTCCCTGTTTTAAGTTATTTACCTGCCGATCGAGCGAAGCTCGCTGCCAGAGGCAATCGCGCTTCGGCTGTTGCCTAAAAAGGTAAGAAAAGGAGAAAAACAGATGATCGCGCTGGGAGACAGGCAGCACAAAGACTAGATTTTCCAAAAACGGGTTCAATTGGAGTTTTGCCTCTGCGATCGCTGCTTGAGTGGGTAAGATTAAGGAAAAGCGCGTAGATTGGAGATCGAGCCGTCGAGCCTCGCTGATCTCGCTAATTACAGCAAATGTCATCTCAGTGGAGATCGTTGGGTACACTCTAGGGGAGGCGCGATGGGTTCGCTTCCGTAGGGAACATCGCGCTCTTAGGGAGAACGCCTAAATTAAGGACAATTAATCTCCTAGCTGTCAGGTCATAAGCACTCAAGCAATGCCGACAAAATCGCATCAAATCCACACCCGTTACACTTCACAAAGCCGTCTCCGACAACCGTTACAACTATTTCGTGAGATGTGGCATGATTTACTGGCTTCTAGAGAACTAGCTTCGCAATTACTGGTTCGTGACATCAAAGCACAATATCGACAGTCATTTCTAGGATTATTTTGGGCGTTTATTCCCCCGATTGCCACCGCGATTGGGTTAACTCTTGCCAACAATGCCCAAGTGATTAGTATTGGCGCGACTGATTTGCCCTATCCGGCTTATGTGATGTTTAGCATGGCATTATGGCAAACCTTTGTCGAGGCTTTAAATGGTCCGATTCAAGCCGTAACGAAAGCCAAGTCGATGTTAGCGAAAATTAATTTTCCTCGTGAGGCGTTGATTTTGTCGCAAATTGGACAGGTAGGGTTTAATTTTGCGATTAAGTTGATTTTAATTGTGGGTTTATTTGTTTGGTATCAAATTCCTGTGAGTTGGACAGTTGTTTTAGCTCCAGTTGCCCTGGTTCATTTGATTGCTTTAGGGACGTTATTTGGTTTATTCTTAGCTCCTTTAGGGGCGTTGTATCAGGATATAACTCGCGGATTAACCTTTTTAACCAGTGCTTGGTTATTTCTTACCCCTGTCATTTACCCCCCGCCAAAAACAGGAGTATTTGGGATAGTTGTTGGCTTAAATCCTGTAACTCCTTTACTTGTCACTACTCGCGAATTAGCAACCCGAGGAACGGTTTCCGAACCCTTAACATTTTGGGTAGCTAGTGCTTTGGCAATGGGCGGTTTGTTGGTAGCTTGGCTGGTGTATCGTTTATAGTGATTCCAAGTAAGAACCATACAATCAATGAGGGGCAAATACAGAACATGCCTTTAACTCTGCTGTACGGAAATCAATTGGAATGACTATAGCGATGCCCTTTATTGTTGAACGCATGAGTGCCTAAGCCCTTAATTTAAAATAAACAGAGAACCTCACCCTGGGAATGAATGATGTATCAAAACAATCCTCCGCTTCCCCCAAAAGAAACCCTCCCCACCATGTATGATTTACCCAGTGAAGACCCTGAGGAACCCGGTTTGCCCGACGAATTTCATCTTCTCCAGCCTGAATTGCTTCGCCTCACCTTTCGTCCCCCAAGTTACCCCAGTAATCAGGTGTTTACCGCAAGTGATTTGAATTTATACTATGATGTGCATCATACCCAGTGGTATAAACGTCCCGACTGGTTTGCGGTTTTAGGGGTATCGCGCCTCTATGAAGAAAAAGACCTCCGTTTAAGTTATGTCACTTGGCAAGAAGGGGCAAATCCCTTTGTGGTGGTAGAATTGCTTTCTCCTGGCACCGAGAAAGAAGACTTAGGGCAAAATTTAAGAGAAGTGGGTCAGCCTCCCAATAAATGGACGGTTTACGAGCAAATTTTAAGAGTTCCCTATTATTTTGTCTTTAATCGCTATAACAATGAATTTCGAGCCTTTGAGCTAAAAGGAAGTCGTTATCAGCCGGTGTCGATAGAAGAACAAGGGGTGTGGTTAGAACAAGCAGAACTGGGATTAGGATTATGGGAAGGGGAATATCAGGGAATCAATCGAGAGTGGCTGCGTTGGTATGACCAAAATCAAAACTGGATTCTCACTCCTGCTGAACAGGAAGCTCAACGGGCTCAACTTGCCTCTCAACAGGCTGAACAAGAAGCTCAACGCGCTGAACAAGCTAATCAACAAGCTCAACAGGAAGCTCAACGGGCTGAACAAGCTAATCAACGGGCTGAACGTTTAGCTGAACAATTGAGAGCTTTGGGCATTGATCCCGAAGCCTAAGGGCAAGAATTTTTAGGTGCAGCGATCGCTGCTGAAAGTAACGGTCACTTGATCATTGAGTCGTTGAAGTCGGGAGGAGATTCAGGAAATGTTGGGATTTACGGATGTTGATCTAAAACAAACGCGTTTCTATCAAGATGTTCATGGCGAAGGAAGAAAAGAAGGAAGAGAATGAAGAAGCAGTTATTTTGATCCTTCGTCTGCTTAATCGTCGTTTTGGGGAGTTAGACAGCAATTTAGTGGAGCCAATTCAGGCTTTAGGTGTGTCGGAGTTGGAAATGTTGGCAGAGGCGCTTTTGGATTTTTCTACAGTTGCTGATTTGGAACGCTGATTGCAACAATCAAATGTTTAGCAAGCGCGATGGCTTCGCTTCCGTAGGGAACATCTCGCTTTTTAAATGATTTACCTACTGATCGCGCTTCGGTTAGTAGAATTTTGTCTAAAATTGGACAGTCATTCCAAGCATTTCGGACAGGAGGCTTTAAGGGAATTTCAGCGCGATCATGCTCTTTAAGTTATTTACCAGCCGATCGAGCGAAGCTCGCTGCCAGAGGCAATCGCGCTTCTGCTGTTGTCTAAAAAGGCAAGAAAAGGAGAAAAACAGACGATCGCGCCCAGAGACAGGCAGGTTTGCCAAAAACGGGTTCAATTGGAGTTTTGCTTCTGCGATCGCTGCTTGACTGGGTAAAATTAAGGAAAAGCGCCTAGAGCGGAGCGCCTCATCAGTCCTGATGATTCCCTTTTTTATGAAATGACAGCCCTTAATCCATCAAATTTAGAAAAAATTATTCAAGCGATTCTGCAAGCTCAGAAAAAAATACAATGGAAACCTCAAAAAGCCGAACCTCATTTGAAGAAACGTATCCGTTTAGGACATTTACCTGAAGATTCTACAATAGCAACCTACGAAACAATTATTCATCAAATTCTTATTGATCCGAAAGCCAACGTCTATGTTTATCTTTATGGCTCTTTACTATATCCCACTCTTAGCTCTAGAATACAAAATCAAATCTGGTTAGTTATCCTAGGAATGGACAGCATTTTAGAAACCGCCTTTCCTCCCACAGACCCTAATGCTTACTTGGCTAATCCAGCATTTATCTATCTGGGAATCTTGGAAAATTTGCAACCATGAATGATCTTCTAAATCTTTATAATCTTAGCCTCGATTATCCCGAGGTCAGTGGCGCAGAACAATTAGAACTTTTAATGATCAGGGATAAAATTGCTAAATTGGAAACAAAATTGACCACGGAAGAAAAAAGGATTTTATCAGAAGCTGATCGGAAACTGATCAGTAATGCAGCAATAATTTATCAAGAAGTTTCCGATTTTATTAATTTAAGTGACTATCGAAAGGAAAAAGAAATTTCACCGCAAAAATGGTGGTGGTATTTAGATGTTTTAAGTTATTTACCAGCTGATCGCGCTTCGGCTGTTGTCTAAAAAAGCAAGAAAAGGAGAAAAGCAGACGATCGCGCCGGGAAACAGGCAGCACCAGGACTGGGTTTGCCAAAAATAGCCTCAATTGGAGTTTTGCCTCTGCGCGATCGCTGCTATCTGGGTAAGATTAAGAAAAAGGGAGTCGTCTGTTCTTTCAGAAACGTTATCGAATGACTGAAGACCTTTTGTTAAAATATCGGTCAAAAACCAGACATTTTGAAAACTGATAGTCTTTTTTACCGTCTTTTCCAAAACTTTCCCCCCTTATTATTTGAACTGATTGGAGTTTCCGTTGCCAACAGCCAACAATATCAGTTTCGTTCTGTGGAAATTAAACAAACTGCATTTCGGATAGATGGGTTATTTGCCCCCCCAGAAGCGGATACCGAATCCCCTCTTTTCTTTGTGGAAGTGCAATTTTCAGGGGAAAGTGATTTCTATAGCCGTTTCTTTGCGGAGATTTTTCTCTATTTGCGTCAGTATCAACCGATTTGGTCATTGGTTATTGGTCACTTGTCATTTGTTTTTACGCTAAGTCACTAATGACAAGTGACTGAGGACTAATGACTAATTTGTAGAGACTATCATAGTGTATAAGTTACCTCGTTTAAGTCGGGAGGAGATTCAGGAAATGTTGGGATTTACGGATGTTGATCTAAAACAAACGCGTTTCTATCAAGATGTTCATGGCGAAGGAAGAGAAGAAGAAGCAGTTATTTTGATCCTTCGTCTGCTTAATCGTCGTTTTGGGGAGTTAGACAGCAATTTAGTTGAGCAGATTCAAGCTTTAGGTGTGTCGGAGTTGGAAGCGTTGGCAGAGGGGCTTTTGGATTTTGCCACGGTTGCTGATTTGGAATGCTGGTTGCAACAATCAAATGTTTAGCAAGCGCGATGGCTTCGCTTCCGTAGGGAACATCGCGCTTCTGCTGTTGTCTAAAAAAAGCAAGAAAAGTAGAAAAACAGACGATCGCGCCCGGAGACAGGCAGCACAAAGACTAGGTTTTCCAAAAACGGGTTCGATTGGGGTTTGGCTTCGTTTGAAAGAACAAGGATTCATCGAGAGCGCGATGGCTTCGCCGGTTCCCTACGGGAACATCGCGCTTCATCAGTTCTGAGCAATCAGATGCTTTAAATGATTTACCTGCCGATCGCGCTTCGGCTGTTGTCTAAAAAAGCAAGAAAAGGAGAAAAGCAGACAATCGCGCGGGGAAACAGGCAGGTTTGCCAAAAACGGGTTCAATTGGAGTTTTGCCTGCTGCAATCGCTGCTATTTCGGTAGGGTTGGCTGATCTGGCTAATTAGAGCAAGTGTCATCTCAGTTGAAATAGCTGGGTACACTCTAGGGGAGACGCGATGGCTTCGCTTCCGTAGGGAACATCGCGCTCTTTAAGTGATTTACTAGCTGATCGCGCTTCGGTTAGTAGAATTTTGTCTAAGATAGGAAGATGAAATTAAATTCAAATTTGGGTCAGGAATCAAAAATGCAAACAGTTCGATTTTGCTCTCAAGCAGATGAAAATGGTCAGTTGCAACTCCAGCTTGATCATCTTCCAGTCAACCAAAATTTAGAGATTGTTGTGGTTTATCAATCTGTTTCCCCACAGACAACAGCACCGAGTAATCCAGATGAAGACCCAATTGTAGGATTATTTTCAGGCGATTCTCACTTTGCTGAAGACTCTGAAGAGATTTTAGAACAAGGAATTCACCCTTCCTCGGGTTGGACATGGAAATCATAGCAGATACAGGGTTTATTGTTGCTTTAACCAATCGTCCCGATCAATACCATGAAACAGTTAAAAAAATTTATAATCAGCAACAAGAGATTTTAGTTCCTCAAACTAAACTACAAAAAATTAATTAGAAGAAAAAACGAATTAGTACATCTGTTGAAGAGTCGCAGATTACACCTTCCGTTTAGGAAAGCGCCTGCTGCAACCATTGGTTAGAATTGGACATTCAAAATGCCTAAAATTGTCATTTATGAAAAAAAATAATGATCAAGTCAGCAAAACTAATGTTAAGAATAGTATTTTGACCTTTAAGAAATTGGTTCATCAGCTTTATGGAGAACATCTGGAACGAGTCATTTTATTTGGTTCTCAAGCGAGGGGAAATGCAACAGAAGATTCAGATGTTGATATTCTCATTATTACCCAGAAGCGTTTATCTTTAGAGGGGCGAGAAAGGCTAATTGCTTTCATTAGTCATCTTTCTATGAACGAGAATATCCTGATTAATTTCATGGAAATGTCACCTCAACGGTTTAATTCCGAGCAAAGTCCGTTATTACTGAATATTCGGAGAGAGGGAATTGCACTGTGAGTCAACCTGAATGTCAATTGCTATTAGAGTGCTGCAATAAATAAATCGTCCTTTTACAATGAAAGAGAAGTCATGTATCGACGGAAGGTTAATGAACACAGACTCCATCGAATTAACCGACTCTCGAAAATCTCTCTTTCA
>JAAANX010000115.1 GCA_009909085.1 Cyanobacteria bacterium GSL.Bin1
TCTCGATAAAAACCAGCGAGGTTTTCTAATACAATAATTGGTTCGCGTCCTCGATCCATGAGTTGACGACATTGACTCAAAATTTGATCGCTATTTTTTTCTTTCAGAGCTTGTAACAGTGTAATTAAATCTTGTTCTGGAATCGCACCGACCAAATCCCAAACTCGCTCGATCGTAATCGTTCCAGACAGTAAGCTCAGTTGATCTAATAAGCTCTGTGCATCTCTTAAGCCACCTTGAGCAACTTGTGCAATGACAGTAAGCGCTTCTTTTGTAATAGCGATGCCTTCTTTTTGGGCAATTGTTTCCAAGTGAGAAGTAATTGCCGTAAGAGGAATACGCTGGAAATCAAACCGTTGACAACGAGAGATAATTGTTGGTAAAACCCGTTGTGGATCAGTTGTCGCGAGAACAAAAACCACTCTTGGTGGGGGTTCTTCTAAGGTTTTGAGCAGGGCATTAAACGCAGCTGTACTGAGCATATGGCAGTTGTGAACTAAAAGTCCATTTGCCACAAAGTTATGATTATGCTCAACCTCTAAATCATAAACCGGTTCTTTCCCAGCCGGATAAATTGCTTCGAGTTTCTCCAAATTCTTGGGAGATAGGATTTTCATTCCCACTTTGAGAGATTTCGCCGGCATCCACCCTTGTTCGGTTCCGAGGAGATGATTTTCGGTACAACGAATAGCATAGTGAGTTGTTTCTAGTTGTAAGGTCGATTTAACCCCTTGCTGTAACCAGCGTAATACTCTTTGCTCTTCCCAGGTCGCTCTAGTTTCGTTGTAGCTGAGAACTGTTTTTCCTTGCAGTTTAGGATCATCCATTCTCATCACGCCATGAGAGGTAGGGATTAGGGTATCTCCGGTTAAGCATTCGTCAATAATGTAGAGTTTATAGCGGCATTGTACCGGTGCAAAACTTGATCGCTCAATGATTTCGCGAATGTTATCAACACCTGTATTACTAGCCGCATCAATTTCAATGATATCGAGGGCAGAGCTGTTGCTGATGGTGCGACAAATCTCACATTGACCACAGGGTCGAGGAGTGGGTTCACTGCTATTAATACAATTAAGAGACTTAGCTAAGATCCGAGCTGAAGACGTTTTTCCGGTGCCTCTGGGACCGCTAAATAAGTAAGCAGGGGCAATGCGTTGACGCTGGAGCGCATTGCTGAGAGTATCCGCGATCGCGCTTTGTCCGACTAGATCAGCAAAGGTTTGGGGGCGATACTTCTGATGGAGGGGTTCGTAGGACATAACACTTCCCAACACTGATCACGATCCAGACAAAATTAGCAAGGCGATGCCTTACCACCTTGCTGTTGCCGTCTATCTATATTATGACGTTTTTGATGATGCTTTAGAGGTCGCCTCCACGGACAGCGAGTAAAAAAATCACCACTGGACCAGAAATCATAATCAGGGCCACAAAGGTTAACTGAAAAATGACTTCATAATTGATGCTTCCTAAAAAACTAGTTAAGGCTTCCATGTTCTCTCCCGTTATTACCCGAATCTTTATTAAAAATGTTATTTTTCTTCCAACATTGGATCGTAACTGTCAGCAGACAGTTTCTTGAGAAATACTTAACAAAACTTCATACAGTAAATTGCTGGATCGAAACGGTAAACAAAAACCCTTCTTGGCAGGGCTGGACCGGCAAAGAATTCAGCAAAATTGATGAGACTCAATTCAGAAAACGATAAGCAAGGAAACGATCAAAATCACAGTTTTATATAAATACAGTACACTAAGAATCAAGAATGATTCCTTTTCAGAAATAATCTAAAGATCATGAAACGACAACCTTGGCAATCCAGTACCCTAATCGGCAGTCTTGCCGTCCTTGGCGTCGGGCTCATTCTAGCATTCACTAACCCCCATCGTCATGCTTATCAGAACTATGCTGCCCAACAAGCTAGTGTTTATTTACAAAAGCAGGGTTGCACAAAAGTCCCAAATGTCTTCGGTAACTTTTTACAGCAACAATGTAATTTGTTTGTAAAACAGAGTCAACCGTATCTCAAGCCTATGGTTAATTTATCAACTCGGCGACACAATTATTTTTTATTTAGTATTTATGAAACGCAGTTTTCTATAAACAACAGCTTTCCAGATTATAGTGCGAAAACGGTTGGCTTGCTGAATTTATTTTGGACTTATGAAAGTGGACTCAAACTAAGCGAATAATAATTTATGCTAAGCGCGAAGAGCCGTTTCGATTTCTTCTCCTTCTATTTCAAGTGATACTTCTACCTCTGGCTGAGACTTTTGGGCAACAACGGGGTTGACAACTTGGAAATGGTGATTCTCCACTAGAGTGATTTCTTCCCAAGTTTCCCAGGTGGGTAGGAATGGTGAATTGGCTAAGCAACAGGCTTGCCAATCGCCTCGCACCGGAGCGCTTAACTTTTGGCAGATGCCACCTCTGCGCCCTTGAGGAGAGTAGTGTCGGCAATATCTGCAAACTGAGGGTAAGTGGTTATTGCTTTTCATAGCTTTGCTTTGGTTAAAGATACTTTTATCTTAAATCTCGTATCTTTATTATCCATTTCTCCTTTTTTTTCGTTGATCCCTTAAAAGTCTCACCGTATCTTCTTTTAATGATCTCCCCACCTTAGTAGAACTTTATTTTTTCTTTATATTTACTTTATAAATATAAATAATTACCCAAAAATTTCCCTAAAATTAAGCTCAAACCAGTTTAATCCCGATTTTCAAAGTGATAATGATTACAAAATAATTCCCAAAAATAAATTCCGTTAAATCTCGTAAGTTAATGATTAATTTGTGCTGGCAGATAACTTCGTCCCTTGATATCAACCTAAGTGAACAAAAACTTAAATCCTGCTAAAATTTGATATTTATCATTGCCAAGTGTAGACAAATCAAATATAATACCAGTGGTTTCCCTCTCGCAAGATAGCCTTAAGTAATTACTAATTAAAATATCTTTAAAAGATCAGGACTCATCAAAGCTCTATGCTGAATCATTATGAATCCTAATAAATTTTCTACTAACGCTTCACCAGCCAAGGTAACTTTGCATCCTAACTTAAAAGCCGCCTTGAGCAGTCTCAATGTTGATTTAGAAGAGGAATTAGAGCGATTTCAAGAAGAACAAGCGCTGGAACAAGGAATTACCATTACTCAATCACAATCAGAGTCAACGAGTGCTACAGGAAATTCTTCTGTCTTATCTTCTTCTGCAACCTTAAATTCAAAATTTGAAGCACAAGAAAAATTTGATCGTGAGCAAATAGACAGTTATCTCGCCTCCTCGGAAGAATTATTACGTCATCTTAACCAGGAAGAAAAAGAAGAGACATCCCTTTCAACAGAACGTCTTCCAGATCAGAATTATAATGTTTCTCAGTCCGCTTCTCGTTCCTCTTGGCGTGATTATTTATTAACCCCTTTAGGAATTGCAGGGATTCTCATTTTCTTTCTTTCGGGAACACTTTTGAGTATGATCTTGGTTGACTTTGCCCAAGCTCGTTTTAGTCGTACTTCTTTGAGTGTAGAAAATTCAGCTTCTTCAACCTTAGAACCGGAACCACACACTCCGGTGGCTACAGATTCATCTTCTCCTAGTATTCCAAACCGTCCTAATTTAGCCAAAGATGAATTTATCGAACTTGATGTGGATAATTTGGTCGAAGCTGAACCAGCAGAGGAGGTTGTAGAGAAACCCCGCTGTGGGGGAAACTTTTATTGTGTAATGATTGAAAATCCCAATCGAGACGAGTACCAAAAAAGTCGTCAGTTATTTGCTGATGCGTACTGGCGCCAGTTTCCCGAAGTTGGTCAAGTTTTGCAAGTGGCAACCTTTACCAAGGAGTCGCAAGCCAAAAATTTACAAAACCAATTAGAGCAACAAGGACTTACGGCAACAATCTACTATCCTTAGGAAGACTTTGATTGATTTGAAATGGAAATGAAAGATCGATCACCCTTAAGGATTCCCTATCGGGTGCGTCTAGCGGATACAGATGCAGCAGGCGTTGTTTATTTCGCTCATCTTTTACAGATGTGCCATACGGCTTATGAAGAAGTTCTCATTAATCAGGGAATTAATCTTCAAGAATATCTGACTCAGGGAACAATTGCGCTGCCAATTATTCATGGAGAAATAGATTGCTTGCGTCCAATTTATTGGGGAGATCAAGTTTTGATTGCTTTGACTCCCCAATTTCTTTCTGACACGGAACTATTAATTGGGTATGAATTAACAGCAGATGCTGAGTTTAGGGAAATTTTGGCACGAGGAAAAACCCGGCACGTTTGTATCAATCCTAGTACTCGTAAGCGTTTGCCGTTCCCGCCTGAGATTAAACAGTCTCTAGCCACCTAATCAATGATCTTGCCTTCAGTTAACAAGAATGGGCAAGGAGAGACTCGAACTCTCACGACCAGTGGCCGCCACATTTTGAGTGTGGTGCGTCTACCAATTCCGCCACTTGCCCTTAATTTCCGCCTGATTATTATAACCTGTTTGATGTTTCTCTAGCAAGCGTTGATAGTCGGAGGAACTTCCCCAACGGTCGATGGTTTGGGCACGAATCACAGGAACGGGATGACTGAGTTGTTGAGTGTGAGCATTTTTCAGGAGTTCTCCGAGTTGGGATTCACTCATTTGGTCATACGCTCTTGCTTGCTCGATAAAGGCGTCGAGGTTTAACTGTGGCGCTAGCGTCGGAGATCCCCCAGCCAGTTTCATTAAGACGGACATCACCACTTTGGGCTCTTGTACCGCTAACAGGGCAGCGCGATCGCAGCTAAACTCAGCACATCGAATCCACTCTAACATCTGCTCTTGTAAGGATTGAGCCAAAATTACTCCCCAGTTGGGTAATAATCCTGCTGCTAACACCAGCAAATTAACGAGGGTTAGATAGACCCCATGTTCACATTTCAGATGCCCCAATTCATGGGCAATAACCGCTTGGATTTCTTCTGGGGTGAGGAGTTCAATTAATGAAGTATGAAGGACGATAAAGGGCTGTTTCCCCCGCATCGCAAAGGTATACGCATTCGGGGCAGGATTTTGCTTGATGTAGAGTTCGGGAACATCTAAATCTAGTCGCTGACAGGCTTCTATTAAAAGTTTATGGAGATGAGGCAGTTGTTTTTCATTGACTTGTACACTAGCCGCCACGTTTTCTAGATAGAAAAATTGCTCAGCAACCCCTCCTAAGACGGTTCTCACAGCAATATCCCAACCGGGAAATTGTTGGAGAGTTTGTGTGGCTTCTAAATCAAGGGGATGCCGGAATTCGTTAGCTTTCAGTCCAATTAAATTGTGTTTCACGATCGCGCGACGTTAAAATCTCTTCACCTGTTTTTCTAGGTTAACCAATTTTCCCCTCACTTCGTCAGGATGTGGTTAACTGTCAGGGAAAAAATCAGCCGCTAAAATTTCTGGGAGAGAATAGGGACAAGCATCAGGAAAAGTAGATAAACCGGTTTCTTTCTCAGCGCCCAAACTTGCCAGAGGATAAACCTTTTCCATCACCTCGGCTAAGCTTGATTTGAGACTCGGATTCTCAGCAAGGAGTTTTTCTAAGCGGAGGCGTTGTTCTTTAATCGTTAATTCCCAACTGCGAGATCGTAAAGCGGGTTGGAATTGCCATTTCAGTAAATGCATCATTAGGACTTCCAATCTGCTTCCTAACTCTCGCTTCTCAGATCGCCCCATATCTTCAAGTTCTTCCGCAATATTTTCCCAGTCTAGATTCTGGAATTGTTGATTTCTGAGCAATTTTGCTTGTTCTTGCGTCCACGCATAGAAATCAAGATGATAGGTAGCGCTTCGGTGATGGTTATCCATAATCAAGCATTTGTGTCAAGGACAAATCACTAACTCATCCAGTTTTTAACTCGGGTCACCGCTTTCCAATCTGGTTTCTTCGCTAAGCCATCGTCCAAGTTTTTAATCACTTCCTCGCGTAGTTGTGAACTCATCCCAATCACTTCTTCGGCAGCATCGATGTGTTCCCGAACACCGGACTTTCCCGTTTCTAGCAGCGCGATCGCGAGATTAATTCGAGCTTGTGGCGCTTGTTTATCGAGTTTAACGCTTTTTTGAGCCGCTTTCAGGGCGGAGTTGGGTTTATCCGCGAGTAAATACAGCCAAGCCAGACTACACCAGACGGCAGAATTTTTGGGGGCGCGATCGCGCAAATCACGAAAATAATCAATTAAATCCTCAATCGGTTCTCCTGCTTGATACTTTTCTAAGCCTTGATCGTACAACTCATTAATCGACTCGCTCATCCTTTACTCTGCTCCTGAAGACAAAAGAGCAGACAATGAGTCTTGTCTGCCCAGATGATACTTTAGCAAAAAATGGATTTATACACCAAAAGACTTGCCACAACCGCAAGTTTGTGAAGCATTGGGGTTCGTAAATTGGAAACCGCCGCCAATTAAAGCATTACTATAATCGAGTTGTAATCCGTAAATGTAGAGTAAACTCTTGGGGTCACAGATAATTTTAAAACCATCATAATCGAAGACCTCATCATCCTCTCGGACATTAGTCGGATCTTCAAAGTCCATCAGATACGACATTCCCGAACAACCGCCATTACGAACACCAACGCGCAAACAGAGGTCTTTGCCTTGTTCTTCTCGTAATTTGGTTAAATGAGTAAGAGCCGTTTCTGAAAGTTGAATTCCTTGTTGTTGGGACTGAGTTGCTTGTGTCATATTCCCTAGATTCAGCAGCGTTTTTCTATCCTCTACTTTAGCAAACTGAGCTATGGGCGACAGCCCCGCGTTCTGTTGCGTAGCAACGAACGTCGGGAAGGATAGCCCGTGACTCGTAGCAAAGCGGAGAGGCACAATCTATGTTATACTCATAAATGTCCGAATAT
>JAAANX010000116.1 GCA_009909085.1 Cyanobacteria bacterium GSL.Bin1
AGTCGTTTGACGAAACCGTGCCATCGAACGAGAACCGCCACTAACCTTGCGCTTGGTTACCGCTAGTCTCAAGCAGCGCTCCGCTAAGTTATTATCCGGAGGCACAGTGGGATCACAGAGAAAATACCACCACTGGTCAGCTTTTTCCCGCAGCGATCGCAACAGTTTTCCGGCCTCATAACCGGCAACTTTCCTCCATTGTTGAATTTGAGCTACCACTCTCGGACGAAACTTCCGAGCCCAATCTCGGTAAGCCACCCCATCAAGGTATTCTCGCCATTTTCGATGTTGTTGAAAGGCTTCATCAATCAAATCCAGGAAAGTTTCTGCAATCACTTGATTGTGGCGACCTTTCAATTTCCACAATCTTTGAAAATGACGACGCAAATGAGCTAGACATTTTTGTTGAGCCAGCACCGGATAACCGTTATAGGTGCTAAAGTCATCACTAATCAGCACCCCTTGATAGCTAGCGCCCAAGACGGTTTGCAGTTCCACTCGGCCTCTGGTATCTCCGGCGTGGAATAAACAAAACTTCTCTCCCGCTAAGACCCACAACCATTCCTTGGTTCCTTTCACAGGCCAAGGGGTTTCATCGCTATGAAGATGAGGGGTCTTCTGGTTAATCCATTCCTGGAGTGCTTCTACACTGGGCGCTAGCGCCGTTTGCACTCGTTCATTGGTTGCCACCAAAGTACCTGGGCTGATTTCGAGTCCTCCCAATTCCCATAAGAATTCTTGTTGTTTTTCATAGGAAAGATGTCCATAGTTGCCCAGCCAAGATAACAACCCTTGTAATTGGAATCCTAAATCTTGACCGGGCATGAAGCCACTCGGGGGTTCTGCTTTGGCGATTCCCCCACACTCTTGACACTGACAATGGTGACGCTGATATTCGACGATTTCAATCGGTCGCTCCACCAGTTGCGCTACTTGATTCTTCTCAATTTTGACCGCTTCGGATTTCAATTTTTGGCTACCACAATGAGGACAATTTTCCGGGCGCGTCATTTCGTAACGATCCACGCGACCAAACCCTTTTCGTGTTTTTCCTTGATGCCCCGGTTGACCCCCTGGCTTTCTTTTCGGAGAGTTCTTTTTCTCAGTGCTTGGCTCAGGTTTCTCTTTCTCGCTTTTTTTCAGTAAATCAGTTGAGGGGGGCTTTGATGAGGTTTGGCTATCGAGGTTGAGGCTGGCTTTGAGTCTTTCAATTTCCTGAGTGAGTTGATTGATTTGTGCCTGCTGGGCAATGATGATTTCCACCAGTTTTTCTTTGGGCAACTGGCTCAGTTCTTCCGCTTTGGGGAACGAGTGCTCTTGGCTCATCATCATGGCTTCAGCTTAACCCTTTTTTGACTCCTGTCAACCCTTATACCTGAATCCTTACATTAAAAGATGTATTCATTTGATCAAAATTATCGGCGCTTACAGCAACAGTTAGTAGGGGGCGGAATCACCTTAGCCGGCGTTTTTTTTGTCGGAACAGCTTGGTATCACTTTGTTGAACAGTGGACTTGGTCAGAAGCCGCTTATATGACAGTAATCACGCTTTCAACTGTCGGCTTTTCGGAAGTGCGTCCTTTACCAGAACGCTCACAGCTGTTTACAATTGGCTTGATCGCCGCTGGGTTGATTACCATAGGTTATATTGTTAACCGCTTCACAGAAGCAATTATTCAAGGTTATTTTCAAAAAGGCATTCAACTGAGGCAAAGAAAACGTTTGATTGATCTACTCACTTCTCACTATATTATTTGTGGGTTTGGACGCATGGGAAGACAAATTTGCCGCGAATTTCAGTCGGAGTCGATTCCCTTTATTGTGATTGACAAATCTCCCGAAAAGGTGGAGGTAGCGCGTAATGCCAATTATCTTGCCTTAGAAGGAGATGCCACCCTTGATGAAACCCTGGTTGAGGTAAAAATCAAAGATGCAGTTTGTTTGGTTGCGGCGTTGAGTTCTGATGCCGAAAATCTCTACACGATTTTATCGGCAAAAACCCTCAATCCAAAGGTGCGCGCGATCGCGCGAGCCAATACTGAAGAAGCAGTACAAAAATTGCAACGGGCAGGGGCTGATGCGGTGGTTTCTCCCCACATTACTGGTGCCAGACGTTTAGCAGCAGCTGCGTTACGCCCGCAAGTGATGGACTTTGTGGATGGCATTTTAGCTGGAACTGAAGGTTCGTTTTATATTGAAGAATTTCTCCTTGATCCCTCTAGTAGTCCTTGCGTGGGACAAACATTGAGCCAAGCGCGATTGAGAGCGCAATCGGGTGCCTTAGTTCTCGCTATTCGCCGTGCCGATGGCACCTTAATTGGTGGTCCTACTGCTAATGAAGTTTTGCAAGCGGGAGACTTACTGTTTTGTATGGGAACGGCGGAGCAATTGCGCCAAATTAATCGGATTCTTGACCCCCATCGGGGGAGGGCACCCCGCACTCCCCGAGATAAATCAGAAGGAAACTAACTAACCGCGAGTTCTTTCAATATGTTCCATGATGCGTCTTTTCCGCGAATCCATTTGATTAGAGCTATTGTCTTGGTTAGAAATAAAATCTGTGGTCTGGTTTAAGTGGTCAAAAATGCGGCGTTTACGTTCAGGAGAAAAAGTAGCCATGATTAAACCTTCAAAATTGAGGATAGTCCAAAGTAATTTTAACAAGTTGCTCCCGTCATTGTGGTCAGTTTTTGGTCTGAATGATTGCCTTTTTCAGGGGCGTTCTCAGGTTGGTTTCTCTTCGACTTTTAATTTTTGAATCACTGATTGATGCTTATTTTCAACTACAAAAAATGTCCTAATTCTATGATGATAGACAGAACAACATGATCCAATTGCGCTTGACCACGAACCCTGGTATCGAGGATGTTGTAGAGCAAGAATTGCGCGATCGCGCTAGAACAAAAATTCCGCACATATCTTACTGAGAACTACGAGTTTCAACTCGGTAATTCTGCATCTGGTATCGATTTTCCAGAACTCGATGTAGATATTAAAACGACCAGTATTCGACAACCTCAATCTTCATGCCCCTTTAGATCTGCACGTCAGAAAATATATGGGCTTGGTTACGGAGTTTTAATCTTTGTTTATGAAAAGTCAGATGATGATACAGCGCGGAGTGCCCAGCTTGATTTAAAACATACAATTTATGTGGAGTCATCCCGTACAGCGGATTATCAGATGACTCGTGGAATTCTTGAAATACTTGAGCGAGATGGGAATCGGGATGATATTGTTGCATTTATTCATGACAGAAATTTGCCAGTAGATGACATAGAAGCTAATAATTTGGCAGAAGCGATATTAGAAAATCCACCGCTTCAAGGCTATCTAACAATCTCGAATGCGCTTCAATGGAGACTACAGTATAGTCGCGTGATCCAGAAAGCTGGAGAAGTCGAAGGGGTTCAACGCTTGAGGTAAGTCATGAGAAAAACGAAGAAGAAATGGGAATATGGGGACTTTCAAACCTCCATAGATCTCGCTAGACAATGCTGCCAAGTTATTCAATCCTTTGGATGTCTTCCGAAAACCATTATTGAACCCACCTGTGGCTATGGAAATTTTGCACTTGCAGCAGCTGAGTGTTTTGAGTCAGCAGCAAAAATCTATGCCTTTGATATTAATAAGACATATATAGATCAGTTTGAAAAACGGATTCCACCATCAGGGTAAGCGCAAGAAAATTTAGGTCTCAAATAGGTTAGAGTATAAAGGAATCGAAGCGTTAAGAACTTGCAACAAATACGCCACATCCATGCTAGCTCGTTTC
>JAAANX010000117.1 GCA_009909085.1 Cyanobacteria bacterium GSL.Bin1
GATCGTGAAGTAACAGTAACAGCTGGCGGCCAGGCGTACAACTTTGCCTTTGGCAGCACCAATGGCTGGGATGATGTCGTGCTGCCCGATATTTCCCTAGGAGCAGGGACTCAATCAATTCAGGTTGAATTCATCAAAGGCGGATTTGACTTTAACTACTTTGATATTGTTCCAACGGGCACGGCGACAACGAACACCGCCCCGACCACCACCGGCCTTGCCGATGTTAGTGTCATCGAAGGCGCAGCTAATACCGACATTGCGCTGTTTGATGCGTTCGAGGATGCTGAGAGCACTGATACGGAGCTGACTTATGCGGTCGTGGGGAATACTAATGCAGCCCTGTTCGACGCCGTTACTATTAATGCGGCAACCGGCACCTTGTCCTTGGACTATGCAGCCACCGGCACGGGTACCAGCGACCTCACCGTCTCGACTACCGATCCCCAGGGACTCTCAACTCAAACCACTTTCACGGTCACGGTAACCGATCCCACCGTCAATACCGCCCCGATTACCAGCGGCATTGCCGATGTCACCGTCACGGAAGGAGCCACGAACACGGTTATCTCGCTGTTTGATGCCTTTGATGATGCTGAAAGTGCCGATGCCGAGTTAACCTATGCGGTGACAAACAACACCAATGCCGCGCTGTTTGAGACCTTAAATATTAACCCGGTCACCGGCACATTAAGCCTGGAGTATACCGCCACGGGCACAGGCACCAGCGACCTGACCGTTACCGCCACCGACCCCGAGGGGCTTGCTGTTGATACGACCTTCACGGTCACGGTGAACGAAGCTCCCGTCGTGACCTCTCAGCGGGTCGAAGCCGAGGCTTATGTTGCCTTTGTCGATTCCAGTGCTGGTAATGATGGCGATACCACGCAATTTACCGATGACGTTGATGTCTACGTCACTGATGATGCAACAGGCGAGTTTCACATCGGCAAAATCGCCAACGGTGAGTCACTGACCTACAGTGTGGATATTGCAACGGCTGCAGTGTATGACCTAGTGCTCCGGGTTGATAACAACCGCAGTTCTGATCGTGAAGTAACAGTAACAGCTGGCGGCCAGGCGTACAACTTTGCCTTTGGCAGCACCAATGGCTGGGATGATGTCGTGCTGCCCGATATTTCCCTAGGAGCAGGGACTCAATCAATTCAGGTTGAATTCATCAAAGGCGGATTTGACTTTAACTACTTTGATATTGTTCCAACGGGCACGGCGACAACGAACACCGCCCCGACCACCACCGGCCTTGCCGATGTTAGTGTCATCGAAGGCGCAGCTAATACCGACATTGCGCTGTTTGATGCGTTCGAGGATGCTGAGAGCACTGATACGGAGCTGACTTATGCGGTCGTGGGGAATACTAATGCAGCCCTGTTCGACGCCGTTACTATTGATGCGGCAACCGGCACCTTGTCCTTGGACTATGCAGCCACCGGCACGGGCACCAGCGAGATCACCATCTCGGCTACCGACCCGGAGGGGCTGTCTGTCGAGTCTCCTTTTACCGTCACTGTGATGGGCAACCTTCCCCCAACCACCACTGGGATTGCTGATGTTGTGGATCCCATTAGCACGAGTTCTCGAGACGTTCAACTCTTCCCAGCGTTTGCTGACGATAAAGACCCGGATTACAGTCTCGTCTATGAACTGGTTGGGAATACAGATGCCTCACTGTTTTCTAGCACCTCTATTGATGCCGCCACTGGCATCCTCACTTTAAATTACTCGGGGACAGCTGGCATCTCCACACTCACTGTGCAAGCTACCGATACGGAAGGCTTGTCTACAGATACTAACTTTGTAGTGAATGCCGTTGCGCCGAGTCCTGCCGATGGCGTCATTCGCATTAACGCAGGTGGCGCAGATGTATATGATCCAGCCGGTAACCTCTGGCAGGCTGATACCTCCTTTAGCGGTGGTCAAGTGTTTGATGCCACGGGTCGTCCAATTACGAACGCTGATGACAACTTCAGGTTTGATTCAATATATCAGGTGCAGCGATCAGGCACTGGATTTTCCTATGCTGTTCCGGTTGCTAACGGCACTTATAAAGTAAACTTGCACTTAGCAGAACTAGTCTACGACACCAATGACCAGCGTATCTTTGATGTTTCTTTAGAAGGGGATGTTATCTTCAATGATTTGGATATCTTTGCCAAGACTAAGAACGCTTTCTTGGATGGTAAAGACACGGCTCGGATTCTCCAAATTGAGGAAGAGCTGCCTGCTCCTGGTGATGTGGTGATTGTCGAAGATGGAGTTTTAGATTTTACATTCACTTCAGTCTTAGGCGAAGCAACAATTGCCGGTCTGGAAATCATTCCGGCGACCACGCCGCAGGTCACTATCAAGCCCTCAGGCACAGCAACAAATGTCAGCGAGGATGGACAAACCGATGACTATGAGGTCGTGCTGACGACGCAACCGACCTCCGATGTTACAGTTAACATCGCACCGGATGGTCAGCTCAATACCAGTACATCTAGCCTTACCTTTACACCAGAGAACTGGTTTATGGCTCAGACGGTCACAATTAGTGCGGTCGACGATACACAAGCCGAGGGGATTTATAACGCTACTATTTCACACAGTGTGACTACTGAAGATCCGGCTTATCAGGGCCTGGCTGTGCCGTCAATCAGCGCAACTATTTCTGATAATGATCAGGCTTCACCCATCAGTTTTACGGTTAAGTCAGTGCCGACATTGAATTTGCCGACGCGAGCTACATGGGGGCCAGATGGGCGGCTGTATGTGTCCTCCTTGCGAGGCGATATTGCAGCCTATGAGTTTGATGATGATTACAATATTGTTTCAACTCAAAATATCGAGACAATTGCTCCACTAAGCAACCACGAAATTTTGGGGCTCGCGTTCAATCCTTTTGATACTGAACCTAAGCTTTACGTAGCTCACGCTCACTTGAAGGCTAACGGCGGCACGTCCTTCCCAGTAACCGAATACTCCCCTTACAGCGGACAAGTATCAGTCTTATCCGGGCCAGACTTTTCGACGCTGACACCACTTATTACTGGGATTGGCGTCTCAAACCACGACCACGGCATCAATGGCTTGGACTTTGATAACCAAGGCGACCTGTATGTAGCCGTTGGCGGCAATACCAATGCTGGCATTGTCAGTGATGCTATTGGCGGGTTAGATGAATCACCATTCACCGCAGCAGTCTTAAAGGCAGACATCACCAAAGCTGACTTTAATGGTGCGATTAATTATACCCTGCCCGATGGTTTCTTAGATAACTATTTAGCAGAAAACAACCTGACTTTAGAGGACTTCACATTAGAAGATGGAAAGCTCTTTGACCCATCTGATAGTCAGGTTTTCGGATACGCGGCTAACGTGGTTGAAGGTGTGGACGTATCCGTTTACTCAAGCGGGACACGGAACCCATTCGACATTCTATTTACAACCCAAGGGTCGCTATACGCCACCGACAACGGGGCAAACTTTAATGCCGGGAATGCCTCAACAGGACCGGATACCAAGACAGAGTTAGGAGGTAAACAATTCGATGAACTCCTTCTCCTAAGTGATGGAGGTTACTTTGGGCATCCTAACCGTAATCGTGGCAGAACAGATTCTCGCCAAAACGTCTTCTATGGAACCAATAATCCTTATGAAGAAAGTATTGAAGATGTATTCACAGAACCTATCGGCCTGTTTGGCAAGAACTCAACTAATGGCATGGACGAGTATCGCGCCACAACCTTTGGTGGACAGCTTAGAGGCAATATCCTTGCTCACGAATATAACAGTGAGGTTTGGAATGTTGATTTAACTCCGGATGGAACTCAGGTTGAGGGAATTTCAGATCTCAATGTGATTAACGGATCCAAGGTCGCCGAGGGGTTAGATATCTTGACTGGCCCGGGTGGTGCTATTCTTGGTGTAGATTTGCAGGGCGATTTATTAACTATCGCCATCCCTGATGATCCCAATGCCACTAGCCCCACGGCATACGACATTTTTCCTTGGCGAGCTCCAGCTATCGGTGGAAGCCCATTCATAATTGGTGGCGTAAACTTTGATCCACTAGATACTCAGGTGTTTCTCGGCGGTCAAGAAATCACAGGTCTTGGTGTTTCAGAGCAACGAATTCAAGGAACTATTCCTGACCTTTCGGCACAAACTTCGTCGGTATTAGATGTCAAAGTAGTTAGTGGAGGATTTGAGTCGGTTATTCCTGAAGCTTTCCAGGTACTTAACGCCTAAACTTGCTTTAATCGGGAGCCTCTTCGAGGAAGTTCCCGATTAAGCCACAAGCTTTAATCACAAACCTTGACAGGCCAAATTTAAGAATGTGTACTAAACCTAAACCAAACAGAAACTTTGGTAAAAGTGGTTTCCATGAGTAGCTAAGCATATCCCAAAAATTTAATTGCCCTTGTTTGGCTTGACCTCAACAAGTCATTCTATCAATCTAACTCACAGTAAATACTATTTATCTGACCAAGTATAATTGCCGTTTAGTCTGGTAATCAGAACCATATGAATCTATTAAGGCGTCTACTGTATATTCTACCAGCAACAAAATTCCAGATAGCTCAAATTATTCTTTTATTTATTTTTGCCTCCAGTTTAGAGGTTTTCGGAATTGGAATTATTGGTCCTTTCTTAGGATTAGCCATTAATCCAGGTCAGTTAAACGATTATGCAATACTAAGAACACTGTACGATTCTACTAACATCGATAGTGAAGCTAACTTCATTGCACTTATAGGTTTAGGCGTAATCTTAATTTTTTTACTCAAGTCATTTTTTGCGTGGTACACGCAGGCTCATATCGCAAGGTTCAGTGATGAACAACAAAAACAAATTATAGACAAAATGATAGCTGGGTATTTAGAAGCACCATATATATATCACACGCAGAAAAACACAGCTTCTATAGTAGACACAGTGATTGAGGTTGCCAATACCTTTACATTAGGCACACTCAACCCTCTTCTAACTTCAATAGCTAATATGTTTGTCATGGTGGCTCTTCTCATACTTCTGTTCAGTGCGAGTAGGATTATGATGTTAGTGCTACTGATTATGTTTCTCCCAGTCTTGTTGATGCTTAATCTCTTTAAGGAAAGGGTTCAAAACTGGGGTAAAACAACTAGGCAAAGTAAAGAAAACATTATTAGAATCATTAATCATTCCTTTGGAGGAGTGAAAGAAACGAAAGTCATTGGCTGTGAGGAATACTTTAAATCCCAAATTAAACTACATACTAAAAACTTAAGAGATTCTCATAGTCACTTTGTTAGTTTTAAGATCTTGCCACGTTTCTTAGTAGAGTCCATGATGGTACTCACTGTTGTAGCAATTATTGTTTCTTTTCTAATCATCGGTAGAGATACACAAGAACTTATACCTGTACTAGGTGTATATGCGTTAGCTTCAATTCGAATCTTACCCGCAATAAGCAACACATTAACTGGTTTAGCTATCTTAAAGAATTCGAGTTTTACTGTCAATCAAATATTTTCGGATATCGTTGAACTGGAGCGACTTAATACTGAATTCAAGGGATCGAAGCACTTATTTGCTTCTAGAGGCATGACATCTTACTGTGCTGAACTCTCTCCAAGTTTTACCAAAGCTATCACAGTCGAAGGAGTTTCTTATAGTTATCCTAGCTCTAGTCGATATTCTGTTGAGGACATATCATTCACTATATGCAAAGGAGACTCTATAGCATTTATTGGTAAATCAGGTGCTGGAAAAACTACATTGGTCGATTTATTATTAGGTTTGTTAGTTCCACAAGAGGGCGATATTTTACTAGATGGAAAATCCATTTACGGTAATTTAGAGGCTTGGCAAAAAATTGTAGGCTATATACCCCAAAGCATTTTCCTAACAGATGATACTCTGGAAAAAAATATTGCTTTTGGGGTAGAAGATTCCTACATAAACCATGAAAAGCTATGGCAAGCAATTGAGCTGGCCCAGTTGTCAGAAGTTGTTGAACAGTTACCTAACGGAATTAATACCTTAGTTGGAGAACGGGGTATTCTTCTTTCTGGTGGTCAGAGGCAGAGAGTAGGAATTGCTCGGGCGTTATATCGCGAAAGTGAAATTCTAGTGTTGGACGAAGCCACAGCAGCATTGGATAACGATACTGAAAAATTGATTGCTAAGGCTATTAATTCCCTGAGTGGTCAAAAAACTATCATTACAATTGCTCACAGGCTTTCTACTGTTAAGGAATGTGATCGAATCTATAGACTAGAACATGGAAAAATAGTAGAGCAGGGATCCTATGATGAAGTAGTTTTACGAAAAGCTTCAGCATGAAATTGTATTGAGTGAATCTTTTTATACTTTTGTCAGTCAACCAGGCCCAATGCCACCACCGTCTGATTATTTCAGCATCAGTTAAAGCAGCAAGGAGTAATTGAGGAGTTATTTGAACAAGCAGTCCGTCACTAGGATTACTCCTTCTATTCTACGGTTATTTTTTCGGATTTCATATCAGATTTCGGAACACTTGACAACTTAATTAATTGAGGTACCCATTTTTATTATGACATTTCCTAATTTTTTGATAATTGGTGCAGCAAAATCAGGAACTACGTCTCTTCACTACTACTTAAGTCAACATCCCGAAATCTTTATGACATCCGTAAAGGAACCCAGATTTTTTGCTCTAGAAAATAAAAAACTCGATTTTCAGGGACCAGACAAAGAAATCATTAATTCAACATCGATTACAAATTACAAAGATTATTTATCTCTATTTCATGAAGTGAATGAAGAGAAAGCAATTGGAGAAACATCTCCTTTGTATCTCTACTGTGAGGAAGCCGCAGAGCGAATTAACTTTTACTTGCCTGACGTGAAGCTCATTGCAATTCTCAGAAATCCTATTGATAGAGCTTTTTCTTGCTATACACATCTTCTAAGAGAAGGATACGAGACTCTACCTTTTGTGGAAGCATTGAAGGTTGAAAAATCGAGAATCCTAGATAACTGGCCACATCTCTGGCATTATGTAAATGGTGGTTTTTATTACAAACAACTTGTACCCTACCACAAAATTTTTGGCAGTGAAAAAGTACAGATTTATTTATATGATGAGTTAGTAAAAAATCCTATTCAGCTTCTAATCAAAATATTTGAGTATCTCGAAGTTGACAGCACTTTTACACCAAATCTTTCAAAAAAAAATATTTCAGGTGTTCCAAAAAACCGTTTACTCCATAACATTTTTAATCGAAAAAGTCTTGGGAGAGATATAACAAAATTTATCCTTCCTGAGTCTATAAGGAAACAAATATCTCAGAACGTACAGAAGTGTAATTTAGAAAAAAAGCCTGTAATGACTGATTTTGAAAGAAATACATTGACTGATATATATCGGGAAGATATTCAAAGATTGCAGGGTCTAATCCAGCAAGATTTAACATGTTGGTTATAGACATATTCCTGCTCTGTCACTCTCCGTAAAGACTGATGATTTCTGAATCATGAAATTCTGAGAAGGAGCGCGATGCGCATCGTGCGTGCTTTTCCTCTTCCAAACTAAATCAAGTTAAGGAGCAATAAATGTCATTATTACCAAATTTTTTGATTATAGGAGCTGCGAAAGCCGGAACTACATCTTTATGTCACTATTTGAGTCAACATCCAGAAATATATATAAGCCCAGAAAAAGAACCTCGCTTTTTTTCTCCAGAATTTTATACAAGAGATAATAGCGGTTTAATTAGAAGTCAAATTCGTCAAAAACCAATGTCTCTAGAAGAGTATTATCAATTGTTTAAAGATGTTAAAAATGAGGTAGCCATTGGTGAGGCTAGTACTGAATATCTCTACTATCCAGAGACAGCTCAAAGAATTAAAAATTTAATTCCTAAAGTTAAGCTTATTGCTATCCTTCGTGATCCAGTTGAAAGAGCATTTTCAGCTTACTGCTATCAATTGAGAGATGGCTGCGAAACACTCTCTTTTGAGCGGGCAATAGAAGAAGAAACTTCTAGATTACAGCAAAATTGGCGTCCAGGTTGGTTATACATCAGGGGAGGTTATTACTATTCACAATTGAAACCTTACTTCAACCTTTTTTCTCAAGAACAAATGCGAATATATTTGTTCTCTGATTTTCAACAGAATCCTTCTGAAATTTGTCAGGATATCTTTGACTTCCTTAATGTTGAACCAAATTTTATCATAAAAGATTTAAGTGTTAAAAATATTTCAGAAGTGCCAAAAAGCAAAGCTATAGCAAATTTTTTAAGACAAAAAACTTTACCTAAATCTTTGACAAAAAAGTTTTTACCTGATTTGATATACACTAATACTTCAAAAAAAATAAAGTCGATTTTATTTAAGCCCAAGGTACCTTTAGATAAAAAAATAAGGAAGAAGTTATCTCTTTTATTCGAAAAGGAAGTTCTCAGCCTTGAAAAAGAAATAAATAGAGATTTATCTAAATGGCTATCTTATTAATTTATGCAGGAATATACTTGCACCAAGTGTACCCACCTCATCCAGAGACTTTTGAATAATACTCAGCTCAAACCATTAATCATGGATAAAGAAATATTTGCAAACGAAAGGGTATTTTTTTATTGCGTACAGCCTGAATCGCCTCCTAAGGCTGCTTGTCAATATTACAATGCTGCATATCATCATTCGGCTATTTCTATTGCTGAAGGTCTGAAAGAGCTTGGTGTTGAATTTTACTCAAATATTAACTACTGGCGAATTTCTCCAGATCAAGATGATTATTTATTTAATTATAATCCTGAAGTTACACTTCAAGACTGTTCAATCGTAGTAATTAGCTTGCCTTGGTTTTTGAGGGGACAGCCATTTCCACAGGAGCTATTTCATTGTAATCGTAATTATAAAGTAGTTTATATTGACAGAGAAGATGGTTTAAAGACTTTTTCATGGGGTCCGAAATTTAGGCAATTTGATTTAATACTAAAAACACATTATTGTTATGGTGATTGGTACCCTAACAATGTTAAGCCTTGGGCATTTGGGCTCACAAATAGAATTCTTAATGTAGCCAAAGTAAACGACTTAGCTTTTGATAAAAGAAAAAAAAGCATCCTTTTTAATTTCCGGATGAAGAAGAATTCACATACGTTGCGAAAGAAAATTTATAAAAAATTTGTACCTAAAGTCTCTACTGTATTATCCATAGATTCAACTATAGAGCAACTTAGCAAGAAACCTACAATCCCTCTTGAAAAGCTACTCTGGGAGCAAACTGGTAAGCGTCATAATAATAGTTACTATAAGCGTTTAGGTCAGACTCAAGCGTGTGCTTGCTTTGGAGGATACTTTGTCAATTCGTGGCCCCGTGATCAAGGATGTTACCTAAGCCGACTACAAGAGCGAATTATTGCCAAACTAGGTTTAGAAACAAATCGAATTGTTCAATGGGATAGTTGGCGATTATGGGAGTCTTTTGCCTTAGGATGCGCAACTTTTCATGTTGACTTTGAAAAATATGGATTACTACTTCCTATAATGCCACAAAATTGGCATCATTACATTGGTATCGATTTAAAGTCTATCAATACAACAACTCAAATCATTATGGAAAATCCCGAATTAATTAAGCAAATAGCTACTCAAGGTCAAGCATGGGCAATTAAAAACTATAGTCCTGTTCCAGTTGCAAAAAGATTTTTAAATACAGTCTTGAGTTTATGAAATTAAACATAGATTGATGATACTCTAAAGAATAATGATTAAAGAATATGAAACGTAATATATTAGTGAGTATTATTATTAATAATTATAATTATCAAAGGTATTTACCTGAAGCAATTGATAGTGCCCTAAAGCAAACTTATCATAATATAGAAGTAATAGTGGTCGATGATGCTTCTACAGATAATTCTCGGCAGGTAATTGCTAGATATGAAGATCAAATTCTCTCCATACTGCGTCCAACGAACGGTAAACAAGCTGCTGCTCTTAACGATGGTTTTAACGCTAGCCAAGGGGAAATAATTATTTTTCTCGATGCCGATGATTATCTATTTAGTAATGCAGTAGAACGCATTGTCACAGCTTGGCAAGAAAGAACGGCTAAAATACATTATCGTCTGCAAGTTGTTAATAATTTAAGCCAATCCTTAGGGTACTGTTATCCTCCCGATACAGTCTCTTTAGCCGAGGGAGAAGTATGGCAAGATTTGTTAGAAACAGGGGGTTATGTTAGTGTTCCGATGAGCGGAAATGCTTACAGTCATGAAACCTTAAGTCAGCTATTTCCTATTCCAGACCAATATAAGTTAACTGCTGATGATTATCTCAAGATTTCTATTCCTTTTTATGGCAAAGTGCTTAAAATTGATGAACCTTTAGGTGCTTATCGTATACACAACAGTAATCAATGGGCTTTATCAAGCGTTACAGGCAGTCGTTTTCGCCGATTTGTCAATCATGATTTACAAAATTATGCTTTGTTAGTAGAAAAAGCAAAGCAATTTAAACATAAATTGCCAGAAGATTTAGAAACGCGATCGCTAGGTCGAATATGGTCGCGTTTAGCTTCATTACGCTTAGAGCCTGAACAACACCCCATTGCCACTGATAGCTCTCTAAAACTTGCAGTCTGCGGAATTAAGGCATTATGGCAATATTCCAACCATAATTTACCTAAACGCCTAATTTACACAGTTTGGTTGCTCTGCGTAAGTTTACTGCCCTTATCTATGGCTAAACAGGCAATTACTTGGTTTTATGCCCCCCATTTACGACCAAAACTAGTCAACCATACCCTGAGTCAAATTCGTGCCTTGGTTAGCTCACCTAATTGCGAAAAAGGATAAAAAATAAGGCTCTACTACTCAGTGAGCGAGAAACGGGACTTAAAGAAGTTTAAGCTAAATGTAGCCAAAACTCCCTTTATAAGCGGCAAATACGTCCCAATTTTTTTTTGAACCCACTTCAGAAAACGATAAGTAATAGCGGTTCTAAAGGCTTCTAAAGCCTCACTAAAGGTATTCAGAGGTTGGTCTGACCAAATCCGTCGAAATTCTCCAGTTAATTGATGCCAAATGACGGAAATCTCAGGACTCTGAGGAAACCTCAGAATCCGTGTCCTCATAAACATATAAGCACAAAAGGTCCGAGAAGACTTCGCTTGTCTGTGACTTGATACTCCCTGAGTTCTAGATTTCCCTTGGCTTCACGATAAAAAACTTCCGGTTTCATTTTATTGTTTAAGTCCCGATAGTAATACTGATACTGGAGCACCGCGCGGTATCCTCGACCCCCTTTCGTTTCAAGTCAGTCGGCGTAGAAGGAGAGTTCACGGTTGAAGAGGCTGATATTAGAGTTATTAATCTGTGCAGGAAATAGTTAGCACCTAGAGGCCGGCATATTGAACTGGCTGAGCCCAAAAATAACAACTAATACGTTCGGGGCATTTCTGAATTTTGTATAAATAAAATCACAAAAATTTAAACGATGAATACATCCAGTAACCTAATTAAGCCTAGCTTAAAATCAAAATCGACATTGCCAGATGCCAAAGCTCAGCTTCGCGTTTTATTCGTTAGTCATGCTTATGTCAATGGCCTCAACCAAGGAAAACTAGATGCGATCGCAGCTACTCAAAAAGCCGAGGTTGCCTTAGTTGTTCCTACAAATTGGAAAGCTAGTGGTTGGCAAAAAGTCTTACAATTAGAAACTCCTTATTCCAGTATTAAAGTATATCCAGCCAAAATTTGGTTGGCAGGGCGAGTGGGAGCTTTTCTGTATGCCCCTTGGACAATTTGGAAAGCGATTAAAGAGTTTCAGCCCGATATAGTTCACGTCGAACAAGAAGTCTTTTCCTTTTCTAGCTTGGAATTGGCATTAATTACCAAACTATTAAACATTCCCGTTGGATTCTTTGGTTGGGAAAACATTGATCGCCGGCTGCCTTTACCTCGGCGTTGGATTCGTCACTTAGTATTAAATATAGCTCAATTAATTGTCGCTGGCAATGAAGAAGGTGCAAAATTAGTCCGCCAATGGGGTTATCAAAGAACCTTAGCCGTCATGCCCCAACTTGGAGTAGACGCTGCCTTATTTGCCCCGAGAAAGCGCGATCGCGCAGCCAGATTTCGGATTGGCTATTTGGGTAGAATGCTCCATCAAAAAGGGATTGAGACTCTATTCAGCACTGTTCATTATCTCAATCAATGGGGCTACTCGATTGAACTCGTTCTTTGCGGCTCGGGAACCGATGAAGTCGCCTTAAAAAGGGAAGCAGAACGACAAGAAGTATCAAACTTAATCGACTGGCGTAAGAGCGTATCTCACGCCCAAGTTCCTGAAGTTTTGAATGAGTTTGATGTTTTGGTTTTACCCTCTAGAACTGGAGAAGTTTGGAAAGAACAGTTTGGTCACGTCTTAATTGAAGCAATGTGCATGGGAGTTCCTGTAATTGGCTCAACCTGTGGGGAAATTCCTAACGTAATCGCTCGTGATGATTTAGTTTTCCCCGAAGGCGACGCTTTAAGCTTGGCTAATATTATCCAAAGAATGATTCTTGAGCTTGACTGGTATGAAGAAGTCAGTCATTACGGACGCGATCGCGTCAAAAAACATTACACCCACGAACGGATTGCCCAAAGGTTAATTACTCTATGGCAGCAAGTTTTAGAGCAGTAATTAATCCAATCTGAATTATTAATTAATAGGCATATGCGAATTGGAATTCTACGTCCCATGCCCCAATTTTCTGCCAGCATGGATGTTTATACAAAAGGTTTGGTTAGCGGACTTAAAGCAATTCACTCGGACTGGGAGCTTATTGAACTGTCACCATTTTTATCTAACGGCAAAGGAAATCCAATTATAACAGGAGTTAAAAAATATTATGAGCGCTACTGGCGTTATCCTTACGAAATTAAAAAACAAAATATTGATGTTTTTCACATTATTGATCATAGTGATGGCCATTTACTGTACTGGTTAAAGCATTTACCCCAACCGAAAATTATTACTTGTCACGACTTAATTAATTTAACTCAGCCAGAAACTTTTACTGGTCGTTCTTTGCTACCTATTGTCAGTATGAAATCATGGAAATTTGCTGTGGCTGGAATGCAATATGCAGACCACATCGTCACCGTATCCTCCCATACAGCAAAAGATGTTACCCAACATCTTAATATCTCCTTAGAAAAGATAACTACTGTACCGAATGCTGTAGATGCTCAATTTAAACCTCTTGCACTACAGGAAATTAATTCTTTTCGACAACACAAAGGTCTTCTTGATCAAGACTTTTGCCTGCTCAATGTTGGCTCTAATAATGTTCGCAAAAATATTTCTACCATCCTCAAAGTAGTTGCCTCTTTAAAGAGACAAAACTTTCCTATTCACTTTTGGAAAGTAGGAGCAGATTTTAATACTGATCAAAAAAGATTTATTACCAC
Source organism: Cyanobacteria bacterium GSL.Bin1 (assembly GCA_009909085.1). NCBI lineage: Bacteria > Bacillati > Cyanobacteriota > Cyanobacteria bacterium GSL.Bin1. The sequence continues at coordinate 13,431 of JAAANX010000117.1, forward strand.
ACAAGGTTTAACAAATGACATTACTTACTTAGGTAAACCCAGCCCAAATGAGCTAATTAAAATTTATAATGCTGCCGATGTTCTAATTGCTCCATCACTTTATGAAGGATTTGGTTTAACGATTCTTGAAGCAATGGCTTGCGGGACACCAGTGATCAGTTCAAACGTGACTTCGCTGCCAGAAGTAGCTGGAGATGCAGCTGTACTAGTCAAGCCTACAGATTTAAATGCAATTGTTACAGCCATAATTCGCTTGCAAACTGAAACTTCTTATCGCCAGTCTCTCATTGATAAAGGATTAATACGAGCTAGCCAGTTTACTTGGCAGAAAACCGCTACTCAAGTTGCTCAGATATATCAAAAATTACTCACTTTAATGTGAATTTAATTTGTTGTTTTTAGATTTAGAAAAGGTAGAGTTATCTAAATGAGTTATCCAATATACAATACACTACGCTTGCCAGTAAGAGACTTAGTATTTTTAACTAAATACTTACTAAAAGAAAAATCATTTCAAACTAAAACTAAAGCCAAAGCTAAACCATTAGTTCTGTGCAATTCTTATCCTAAGAGTGGAACTCATCTGCTCTATCAGATACTCTATTCATTACCAGGACTGAAAGCTTGGGATGATATTGTTTCAGTACAATCACTCTGTGGAATGATGAATCCTCCTTGTCACATTCGTTGGAAAATCGGTTCTGCGCCTAATCATGCCATTGTGCGCTCCCACCTAATGTACTGTGATGAGATTCGAGAAATTCTTCAAGAGTTTGATTGTAAAGTTATTTTTATCTATCGAGATTTAAGAGATGTAGCAGTTTCCCATGCTTGCTGGATCCCCAAAGAAAAAAGAATTTTTCTCCATCAATATTATTTAGAGTTAAACGATTTTAACGAACAACTCATGCGTTCGATTAAAGGTGTTCCTTTAGGCACTCCCTTTGGTTCTAACCTTTCTCAACCTGATATCGGTCAAGACTTCTCACGCTGGAAAGGCTGGATCAACGACCCTAAAGTCTTAGCCATAAAATTTGAAGATTTAGTAGGATCAAGAGGCGGCAGTTCAGAAATAACCCGCTTCCAAACCATCCAAAAAATTGTCAATTATTTAGAGATTGATTTAACTTCACAACAAATTGCAACCCAATTTGCTTCTGAAGCAATGAATCCTCAAGAATCCCATACCTTTAGAAAAGGAGGTAAGGGTAGCATCGGTAGATGGCGCTCACTGTTTACAGAAGCTCACAAGCAAGCCTTTAAGCAAGTTGCAGGTGATTTATTAATTGAGTTGAATTACGAGAGTGACCATAATTGGTAAACAGGTTAACCAAAGAAATTGTCAGCTTGTCTGTTGGCAATCACTAACTGATGACGTGCTCATTTTTAAAGCCAATTATCCCACCCACGCTAATAGACCTCTTGCATGAATAGAGAGAAGATGAAAATTGGAGATTTTATAGTAATTTTTGAAATCACGTAATCCCGTGTTTATGCAAGAAGTCTAATGAAACTCGAGCAACTAATTAATAAAACTCAAAAACAAAAAACTAATATTAAGCATGGTTATTTAAATAATACTAATCTCATAATTTTTGCTTTTTCTACAGTTTTTTATGGGCGGATTTTTTGTTCAATTACCAATGCTCCGTCAATTTTTAGTCACGCACATTTTATTGTTATTCCCTTTGTTTTCTGGATTGTTGTGACAACTTCGCCGATTAAAAATACGAAGCAACTCAACCTAATTTTATATTTCTTATCGGGACTGTATTTATTACTAACTTCAATTTTGGTAAGTGCCTTCTTGAATGAAGCTGGTTTAATTAATGCAAGCATTAGTTTTATGATGATAGGGGAACCAATAATGTTGCTAGTTGCAATCACCAGCATCCCCATGTCCTTCCAGTCATTCAGCAAAATCAAGAAGTTTTGGATGGGGTCAGTTTTGATTAACTTTCTGCTTGCAGCTGTTCAGAAACCACTAATTGATGCAGGTAAACTTTACGCTGAAGGTTTTAATGGCACAGATGGTTGCGGTGGTGTATTTTTTGTTTCTGGGGCGGGTAATTATGTATCGGCATCAGTCTCTATTGCCTTTGCGATACATTTTCTGAACAACGAAAAAAACATTCCTTTATGGATCCGTATTACGGTATTTTTAGCAGCATTTTGGCAAATCCTATTTTCTGACTCCAAACAGATTGTTTTAGCATACTTCATTGCTTGGTTACTTTTGATTTTCCTTGATTCCAAAGATGTCGAAAAAACTTTTGGTTTATTAATAGGGCTGATTGTTGTTAGCTTAGTGTTTTTCTGGTGTGTGCAAAATCTAGAGGCATTTAAGGCATATACCTCTTGGGCAAGACCAGAATTATATCAAGCAGATGGGGAAGCTTGGTACGCTAAATTCTATTCTATTCGAGATATCATTTCTGACTTTAAATCCCCTTTAAATTGGTTGTTTGGTTTAGGACCAGGACATACAGTTAGTCGTTTAGGAGCATGGTTTCTCCAAGATTATAAATCTATACTTGCACCTTTAGGATCGACAACAACTAATATTGGTCCAGAATCTATGGCATTTATAAAAAGTTTTTGGCTAACATCAGGTTCTAGTTTGTTTAGTCCGGTTTTTAGTTGGGCTGGACTCTGGGGAGATTTAGGATTTATAGGTTTAGGAACATATTTATTTTTAGCATATCTAATTTGGCAAAATTATGCCTTCAATAACTCCTTAAAGATAGCCTTACTCTGTATTTTTGTTTTAGGTTTTATTTTCACTCAAATCGAAGAACCAGGTTATATGCTTTCTATCTCTTTAATGTTAGGACTAGCATGGCAAGAACGAAGACTAAAAAGTAGACAAGTGAGATAATCTACAGATAAAAGGGATATGAAAAATCAAAGAAGACTGCTTGGGATCGATCTTTGTCGGGGTTTAGCAGCATTTGCAGTAATTTTAGTTCATTCTGGAGATCGTTCTTGGGGGATTCCTATAAGTGATTCGGCAATTCAATTGCGGCATTCATTCTATTTTGCGGTCCCCTTCTTTTTGGCAACATCGCTCTATTTTACTACTCAGAAAAATCTTTCAAATTTTACTTTGTCTTTTTGGCAAAAAAGACTTAAGCGAATAATAGTTCCCTATTTACTATGGAGTGTTTTTTATTTGATATCTAAATCAATAGTATTTTGGTTTAGCAACGATAACTCCCAAATCTCAAAATTATTTTCAGATCCCTTATCAATTATTTTTTTTGGTGGTGCTTCTTATCACTTATATTTTTTACCTCTTTTGCTTTCGGGTACTTTATGGCTATACTTAGCTAGAGATATCAAGAAAGTTTCAATACTTTCAATAATTTCATGGTTAATATTTAGTATCCTTATTTATAAAATATTATTCCTTACTGATAATACTTTCGAGATGGATTCTTATATCGCTTTCTCCGATATTATACATTTAATTCCCTCCGGAAACTGGTTTTATCCAATCTGCAGAATAATTTTAGTTTACTTGGCTTGGAGCTTAAGATGTTTGCCCTACTTTCTAGGAGCAATATTAATCAATCGATTGCTTGAAAATCATCAAAATAAGTGGCTCTATTCAAAACAAATAATATTTTTATTGGCGCTTATTTTTTCTTTTATGAATACTATCGGAAAAAAAATTACAATTATTCCATTAATCATTAATAATTTAGTAATCGCCTATTGTCTCTTGCTTTTAGGTTTATTTTGTTCTAAGTATATTAAAAATAACATCCTAATTCGTAACGTAGGATTATGTTCTTTCGGGATCTATTTGATTCATCCATTTGTAAAAAGTGCTGTGGAAATTATTTTGATTCAATTCTTACCTCAACTGACAAATAGCGTTTCTATTGCTTCTATGCTTGTATATTCTATCTCAACTTTTTTAATAAGCTGGATTTTTATTTTTATTTTAAGTAAACATAAATTGTTTTCAAAATTAATATAGAATATAGTAAAAAAATAATAATCCCAATCTCTTGTTTAGTTATTTTACTCTTTCGGTACTGTATATTTTACTCTTCACAAACTATTGGAATTTATTCTAATCTCAATGGATGTGACTATGTAGTTGTACCAAATTAATCCATAGAAAAAAATAAAAATCTACTGTAACACATTCCTGTTGCACAAAATTCTGATAACAATCCCCAACTGAGGAATTTTTACATTAAAGATGCTTAAGCAACAATTACGACGTAAATTGAAATACACATTTAAAAAAAATTTGGAACAGCCAAAACGTTTTTTTGTGTTTTTGCTTGCTAGATTTCAATTTATACGTGTCCTGTATTCTAGATTTTTATTGAGATCTGCAGACGTTGAGGTCTCCTCAATTTCTCGTTCAATGTTCAATGACTTAAACGTCAAAGAGATTGTAGAAACTCTTCAAAATGATGGTATTTATGCAGGTATCGTACTACCGAACCATATCTTGGCCAACATACTCAACTATACGAACTCTTATAATTGCTTTGCTGGAGGAAGAACACACTTGGGTTTTAAAATCTCTAACAAAGACCAGTTTAAAGAGATTTTTGATCAACCTTTTTATACAGCTAGATATTTCAACGTCAGCATAGATTGCCCTTCAGTTCTTGAACTAGCTAACGACCCTGTAATACGAGAAATAGCTAGCAACTATATAGGCTTACCAGCAAAATATACAGGAGCTAGTCTCTTCTGGACTTTTCCTACTCAAGTTACTACATTTGATCATGAGCAGCAATATTTCAGTCACTTCCACTATGATTTAGATGATTTTGCTAGTGTAAGGTTCTGCTTTTATCTTAGTCATGTCACTGTCAAAAGTGGAGCACATGTATGTATCCGTGGTAGTCACAGAAAAAAATCTCTCCTTCATGTGCTCAATTATTTTAGCCGAACACAATCAGAGCAAAAACTTGCAGAATTTTACGGTCTTGAACAGTTTATTACGTTAATAGGAGAAGCAGGTTTTGGATTTATTGAAGATACATTTTGTTTTCATAGGGGAACTGTTCCAGAAACTGAACCTAGACTTTTTTTACAACTCCATTTTGCAGCTAATCGTTATAGTTCTGTTGAATATCATGAATATCGAGCTCCAAATTTAATTAGGTCTTTCTCTTCATAAAAGTAAGGAAAATCGTAAAGGTGGGTTCATCAGCAGAAAAAGAAGTGGGAATGAGGCTGTAAATCGGTTCGGCTTGCCCTGGTAAGACCCGTTCATTGAGTAATGAGCGATTCATCATTAGCGCGATCGCGCACCTGACTTCCACCTGATTCACCATACCACAATCAGGACAGTTTTCCGGGCGCGTCATTTGGTAAGGATGTTGCTGAATCAAAGTATGATTTTAATGTTCAACAATTAATTCGCCATCAGCTTGTAACTCATTGAGACGACGGTATAAACCGCCTCCAGAGAGGAGTTCTTCATGGGTACCCAATTCAGCAATTTTGCCTTGGTCTAAAACCACGATTTGATCGGCTTCGCGGACGGTACTCAAGCGGTGAGCAATAATGATTAAAGTGCGCGTTCCCAGCAGCGATCGCATCGCCATTTGAATGGATCGTTCCGATTCATAATCCAAGCTGGAGGTGGCTTCGTCAAACACCAACACATCCGGATCAACCACTAACGCTCGGGCAATGCCTAAGCGCTGGCGCTGTCCGCCCGAGAGACGAACCCCTCGTTCCCCCACCACCGTAAAGTAACCATGGGGTAACTCCGGTAAAAATTCATCGACACGGGCGGTTTTACAGGCAGCTTCTACCTCGGAAAAACTGGCTTGGGGATTTCCATAGGTTAAATTATCGAGCAAGGTGCCATTAAAGATATCCACCTCTTGATGCACGATCGCGAGTCGTCTGCGATATCGTGCCACATCTAGGTCTCGCAAGTCAATGCCATCAATGGTAATTGACCCCTCGTTGGGTTCAAAGTAACGGAATAGCAGCTTGGCGAGGGTACTTTTTCCTGATCCAGATCGTCCTACTAAAGCAACCGTTTGATAGGGTTCGATTTGGAAGTGAATATCTTGTAGCACTGGGCGTTGGGGATCATAGCCAAAGCTGACATGATTAAACGCCACTTTACCAGTAAATTGGTATGGGTTGTCTGCCGGTAATTCTAAGTCAAGTCTCGCTGCTTCGGGACTGGATGGGATTTGTGCGAACTCGTGGAAGCGTAGCATGGAAACGTAGCGGCGGGCAAACATCTCTGCTAAGTTGCTAATTGGGGTTAATTCCGCATACGCCATACTGGCGACCGTGTAGGTGGTGACAAAGTGTCCGAGAGAAATATTCCCTTGCAACGTGGGAATTAAGGTGAGCACTAAAACCCCAAATAAGCTACTTTGCACCACCGTGCGCTGTTTGGTACTGAGACGGACATAGCTGCGATGAATGCGATAGAGGACCACTTGTAATTCGCGCTGGAGACGTTGCCGTTGCCGTTCCATTTCCTGTCCTTCGGTGGCAAAGGCTTTGACGGTTTTGATATTGGTAATAATTTCCGAAGTCCGACTGTCGGTATTCTCCATATAGTTTTCTAGTACTGCTTCCCGTTTCACAATTTTTTGTAAATCACGGATGCTGTAAAGGAGAATTCCGAGAAAAGAGATGGCAAACACGATCGCGATCCGCCATTCAATTAACGCAATGGCGACAAAAATCCCTGCCACTCGCGCCAACTTGGGAATCAATTGTCCGGCAATATCCGGATAGGTCCAGGTATGATTTGCTAAGCCTCGCGTCACCCGTCGCGCAATGCGACCCGGATTGTTTTCATCGTAAAATTCTAGGGGGAGAGAGAGAATTTTGGCAAAGATATTTCGCGCATTTTGTTGCCGTGCCCGGAGTGGAATCGCCCATTGAAACCACTCTGATAGCCAAGGTTGCAGCGGCGATCGCGCTACGGTTACCATAAAAATCATCCCTAGCAAAAGCGCTAAGGATAAAGTCGGCGTTGCACTCAGGTTAAACAATTGCGCCGTTGCGTTGGTTAAGCCTTGAATGCCCCCATCTAAAGGCTGATTGGCGAGAACGTTCAGAATTTGCCCGATCGCGTAAGGAACGACCAAATCGAGGATTTCAAAGGCGCTGGCGGCACCAATGCTGAGTAGGGATATCCCCCAAAACGAACGATAGTATTTAACGATATCCCGTAAGGAAGCCATAAAAGGGTTTGAATCTAAACTAAGTCGAAGGGTTTTCCACCGTTTTGTTAGCGAGGACTTGGGTCGCATCCGGTGCGTCTACATACACATAAAGGTTAGGAATCATTTTTCCTTTCCGTTCAAATTCAATCAATCTCGTTTCCCGAATGTCATAGTCTTCTTGCAGTTTACCGAGAGAATTGTAGAGATGACGAGTCGCTTCTGCTTCCGTTTCTCCATCATGATAGAGATGACCATAGTTGGGTTCAACGACAACTAAATTGGTACGCGGAACCGGTTTGAAAAAATATTCTTGGCTCTCATCTTCCACAGAACTCGGTAAATTGAAGCCAATGATGGTTGCTGTTACCAGCGCGATCGCGATAAACAAGAAATGACTGTAGCGTTGTAAACGTTGTAACATGATTCCCCTGGACACAATTTAAGATTATTTTTAGCTATCTGTTAACCAATGTTAAGTTTGGTAAATTGATTTGTAATGTGTCTCTGGGTAGAGGTGCTTAACCCTTGTATCATTCTCCTCCACTGCAATCAATGCGTGGGCAACCTTAACCAATTTGATAGATCCCTTGCTTTACACAATCTTTGCTCTCCTTCCGATTTTGTCCATCTTGGTGCTGCTGGTAATTGCGAAACAGCCAGCCCGGATTGCCATGCCGATTGTTTATGGCATTACCTTAATCAGTGCCGGTGTCATCTGGAAAGTGAGTCCGTCTGTACTGGCAGCCACCTCTCTCCGGGGCATTGTCATCAGTTTAGAAATTCTTTATATCCTGTTTGGGGCAATGTTGCTACTGCAGATTTTGCGACAAGCGGGCGCCTTAAACACCATTCGCAATAGTTTATTAAATATCTCCCCCGATCGCCGACTGCAAGTGGTGATTGTCGCTTGGTTATTTGGTTCTTTTATTGAAGGGGCTGCCGGTTTTGGGACACCGGCTGTGATTTGTGTACCGTTACTCGTCGCGATCGGCTTTCCGCCCTTGGCTGCGGTGATGGTTGCCCTCGTCATTCAGAGTACACCCTCCACCTTTGGGGCAGTGGGAACACCGATTTTAGTCGGCATTCGCAATGGTTTAGGCAACTCAGATCTAGTCACGAGTTATCTCACAACCGCTGGTTTATCGACCCCTGAATTCATCAATGCGGTCACTGTGAAAGCCGCTTTTATTCATGCTTGCCTAGGTTTATTCATCCCCTTAATTCTGGTTTTAATTTTGACGCTTCTGTTCAGTGAAAAACCGGACTGGCGTTCTGCTGTTTCGGAATGGAAGTTCCTCCTTTTTTCCGGTGCAGCTTTTGTGATTCCTTACTTTTTAACGGCACGACTGATCGGTCCTGAATTTCCCGCCTTAGTTGGCGGTATGGTGGGCTTATTTTTAGTGATTAGTGCAACCCGCCAAGGCTGGTTTCCCATTCAACGGTCTTGGCAATTTCCCCCTCGTAGTGAGTGGCCAGAAAGTTGGATTAGTCAAGAGTATCAAGGAGAAGCGAGAACGGTAAAGTCAGTGTCCCCTGGGTTAGCGTGGCTACCCTATGGCTTAGTTGCAGGATTACTACTTCTCTCACGGCTACAGTTTCTGCCGTTGAAGAACGTTTTATTGAGTGTTGATCTGCGCTGGGAACAAGTCTTAGGAACCCATATCGACATTAGTTCAACCCCACTTTATCTCCCGCCCACAATTTTTATTATCGTGGTGGCAATTAGTATTTTCATATTTCGTTTATCCGCTAAAGCCTGCCAAAAAGCCTTCTTTCAAGCCGGACAACAATTATTATCAGCCGTGATCCCCTTAATGGCTGCGGTGGCAATGGCACAGGTTTTTATTGGTACCGGTAGCAATCAACTCGATTTAGCCAGTATGCCGGTTTACCTTGCCGATCAAGCAGCAGCGATTTTCACCCAAACCTGGTCTTGGTTAGCCTCTACAATTGGTTTAATTGGGGCGTTTATTTCTGGTAGTGTCACGCTCAGCAATCTCATGTTTTCTCTATTCCAGTTTGGAGTCGCCGAACAAACTCGTCTTCCCGCAGATGTGATTCTTGCTTTACAAACCGTTGGGGCTTCCGCCGGAAATATGATCTGTGTCGCAAATGTTGTTGCTGCTGCTGCAACCGTTGCCATGATTGGTCGCGAAGGGGTCTTGATTCGGCGATTACTCTTGCCCACTGCTTATTACGCGATCGGAGCCGCTTTTATTGGTTACTTTCTGCTCTAAATGATTAAAGATCTTTAAATTTATTGCCTCCAGAGAAGATCAATCGCCTCTCACCCCTGGCTGCATCCGGTCAACTTCCTCAGCGTTAGGATTGAGCGCTAAGGCTTGTTGAAAGTAAATTTTGGCAGTTTGCAGATCTCCAGCTTGTTGCCGACTCTGACCCAATTGATGATTTAATTGGGCATAATGAGTTTGTTGCTCGGGCGAGAGCTGACCTTGGGCAGAGAGGGCATTGCCTAAATTGACCTCCGCTTCCACGCAG
>JAAANX010000118.1 GCA_009909085.1 Cyanobacteria bacterium GSL.Bin1
AAACTCAGGAATTTTAATTAAGGAAGTGGGGTTGGGCGTCCGCCTCACTATAAAACGCGAAGGTCGAAAGACTGGAGAAGCCCGCGCTTTATCCGCAGGATAAGCGTCGGGAGTACGTCACAAAAGTCGGTTTGGAGGTAACTAGATGCTAGAGGTTAATAAAAACTATGTATTAGACAGCAATCAGCAAACGATTGCTGTTCAGATTCCGATCGCTGAGTTTGAAAAAATCGAAGAAATCCTTGAAGACTACGGATTAGCGCAACTCATGGAAGAAGTCTCCGATGATGAAACTCTCAATAAAGAAGAAGCTCTAGAATATTTAAATGCTTTGAAGCAAAATAATGTGGCAGGTTGAATACACAAAGCGATTCTTGAAAGAATTAGCTTCTTTACCCACAGCTATCCAATCCCGTGTTGAATCAATTGTCTTCCAAGAATTAGAATCAGAAAATCCTTTTGAGCTACGATACCTCAGCAAAATGAGAGGTTACAAAGATAAATACAAGATTAGAGTTGGAGATTATCGCATTGGGGTAACAGTTGATAAAAAAAGCCAAACTATTCTTTGTCAACGAGTTGCCCATCGTCGTGAAATTTATCAAGTTTTTCCCTAGCAGAACTCGATCAGCAATGAGAAAGGCACGCTAGCTGTTATGGGTTAGAAGAAAAGAAGTAGCGCGATCAGTGTTGAATAAAGAGCGTTTCTCCCAACCCATTAGTTGTCATAGGGTTGGGAAAGATACGCGATGTGGCGAAGCCATCCTCACCTTCGCTCCCGTCCTTCGGGCATCGCGCCACTACGATTAACCTAAGAGTTCAACTGAACGCTTCACTAAGTTTTCCGCCGTAATGCCATTAATTGCCATCACTGCACTGGCACTAGCTGCAGTTTCGCCTCGCTTCCAGGCAAACGTATCACGGGGCGCGGTACTCCGTAGCATAATCGGTTCTAACATGGCACTGGAACCACCCGTGATACCAATTAACGCTTCGCCGCCGAATAACTGATTAAAGTCAGCATCGTTGAGGAAACCGCCATCTGCTTCAGCACAGGTATCCCAAGCGGTATCCGTGGGTCGATAGAGACGACGGGGACTGATCACAGAAATTACCTTTGAACCAATCCCTTGGGCTTGCAATTGTTCTGCTGCTTCCAAAGTGGGAATTAAGGTCATATCGCCAATGACAGCAAAGACCACTGTTTTCTCGCCCGGAATTTCTTGCAGAATAAATCCGCCTTTTTCTAAGCCTTCTTGGGTTTGTTGGAACACAGTGCGAATCGGTAACGGGGATTTAGACGCGGTAATGGTCACGCCTTTGTTTTTCGTCCCTAATGCCCAGTCGTAGCAAACCTGAATGCTGTTGGCATCACAGGGGAACAGCGGAAACACATTCCCGTTGCGCATCATGGCAGCAAAATAGTTTTCGATTTCGGGGCGTTGGTGCGTCCAACCATTGCGTCCTTGTTCCAATGCACCCGCAGTAAACAACGTCACAGTGGAAGGCGTGGGACGGCGTAGTTCTGCCATCGCTTGCGTGACCGTTTGCCAGATCGGTAAGCCATTAATCGCAAAGGATTCATAAGAACACCAGAGGGTGCGCGCGCCAAATAAGGCTGATCCAGCCGCTAACCCCGCACAAGCATCTTCACTCAACGGTTCATACACTTGCCCTTTCGGTCCTTGATAATACAGGTCATCAGGGGTGGGGTGAATAATTTTTAGGGCTTGGTTGACATTATTAATCCCAGACGCCGCATTCCCGTCAGCGTTAGTGAGAACAAAGTTCGGGTCATGTTTACCCACGTGCGCAATTAGTTCCCCCATGGCAGTGGTGGCAACTTTCTTTTCGCCACCAATAGCGTGTTCTTCTAAAGGCAATTGACCCAAGTCCGGTAGGGGCAATTCAAATTCTGTTTTCACTGACCGGACAGCAGGACCTCCCGCTGCGCGTTCAAAGTTCGTGCGAATGGTTTGCCAGGCTTCAGGCGGAAGGGCACGTTCTTGTAGGGCTTTGACAATATCCTCATTATCGAGGGTATGGTGTCCATATAAGTTATGAGCTTTGGCACCGCGATCGTGAACACCCGCTCCTTTAAGCTGTTTGATGATCAAAACGGTAAGCTTACCACTCATCGCGGACTTTGCCGCTTTATCCATTGCTTCGAGAATCGCTTGGGTAAATTCAAGGCGTTTGCCAAAAGAGAATGCGGTGCTATCCACATAGTCGCCACTTTGATTCGCATCATCATAATCTTTGGCATTCACTAAAATCACTTCTTGGAACCCATTCCCCTCCCAATATTCGATCATTTCTTGGTTGGGCTTGGTTGATACCATGCTGTGGTGTTCTTGGGAGTAGCCGTTCCAAACTAGAATCGGCAGGAAGTTGGTGACATCGGGATAGGCTGTGTGGAAGTGTGCCATACTGCTCATGACATAGGGTTCGCCAATGCCACCATCGCCAATGGTGACCGGGAAGAGGACATCACGATGCAGCCGTGCCCCTGCCATTGCAAAGTGTTGACCTTGCCCCAGCGGTCCTGCGGGGTTGAGGAGACCCGGAATTTGACCGGAAAGGTGTCCCAGTAATCCTTTGTGTTCCCGGAACCGATCGCGCAATTGTTGAACATTATGAATGTCCATGTCTTCTAAAGAGCGATCCAGGAACATATTGCTGTAAAATCCTGGGGCATGGTGTCCTACTTCTGTAATAATATGTTTGTGACCGAGCATCATTAGGGCAGCAATGCCCTCAGCAACACTGGCAAATCCCCCTGGGTGCCCAGAGGCTTTTGATGCCGTCATTTGTAAGGTTAAGTAACGCAGCGCATCCGCAGCGAGTAGGGTTTGATAAACTGCCTTGGGATCACTGGGCGATGCAATTTGAGTTGCTCCCTCACCAATGGCAGGGTCTTTTCCATAAGTTTCAAAATCAGGAAGTGGTTCGGCAAAATATTGAATTCCTTGACAAAATGCTGGAATTGCGCTAGCAACTGTCATTATAATTAAATCCTTTCTTGTTGTTTCAGCATCATTATTAAATTGATCTTACAGTTTTGTGGGCAAGGGCTGAGTGCCAATCGAGAAACGGAATCTTATATTGATGAGATAGAGTGATTTCTATTGATCAATTCTAAAGAGATTGAACAGAGCAATTGCGGCGGAAATTCCTAGCGTGTTCCTAATTTTTCAGCAATTATGCTTAAGTAAAAGACTGGAGTAATTTGAGGAAACATCAAGGCTTTTCTTTTCAACTTTAATCGAGAGCAACTGCATTAAATTTGATTTCCGAATTGATGTTAAATCACTGAATCGCTAAATTAGAACTTTGAATGATATAGCAATCCCAACTCAGTTGTAAATTTTCTATGCCTGAAACCCTTGCCAACCCAAGACCTGATTTTCACAAGTCATTTAGGATTGCTATACAGCAATTCTTATTCTCATGCAGTCCCCCCTTTATTCCCTATTCTCTATTCCCTGTTCCCTGTTCCCTATTCCCTAAACCAATCATTTTGTCCCTCACGCGCTTAGGAAGTGCTATATGAATGAGCAATTAACTGCATTGAGAAATCGGTTACGCACCGGACAACAGCCTTTAGCCGACTGGGAAGGTGGAAAACTGGCTGTGTCTGCGGTTCCCGGTTCAGGAAAATCAACTGGAATGGCCATTGGTGCCGCGATCGCGATTGTCCGTCACAAGTTGAATCCGAGACGACAGTTAATTGTGGTCACGTTTACGCGTTCAGCTGCGGCTAGTATCAAAACCAAAATTAGTGCGAATCTCAAAGCACTGGGCTATCCTCCTACGGGGTTCACGGTACAAACCCTACACGGGCTTGCCCTCAATATTGCTTCTCGTTATCCCAATTTATCAGGATTGGACCCCGAAACCACCACCTTAGTCAGTCCCACCCAAAACCATCGCCTAATAAAAGATACAGTAGAAACGTGGCTGACACGCTATCCCAACGAATACAAGGCTTTGTTGCAGGGGGTGGCGTTTGATGGGGAAGAAACGGAACGGTTGCGCCGTCAGTCGGTGTTACGAACGGAAGTGTTGCCGAAATTAACCCAAACTGCCGTCCAAGAAGCAAAAAGTTCAGGATTATCAGCAGCGGCTTTATGGGAACTGAGTTGGCAAAATCAGGATGAATACAATATTTTAGGGGTGACCGCTGGGTTATATGAAATTTATACTGAGATAGCGAAGACTCGCAGTTTAATCGACTACAATGATATGATTCTCGGTGCGTTACGGGTGCTGGAATCACCGGTGGTTGCAGAACAACTACAAGGGCAAATCTATGGGGTATTTGAAGACGAAGCCCAAGACTCTAGCCCGTTACAAGCCAAACTCTTAGAAACCCTTGCCACTAAAATTAAGCATCCCGAAAACCCACCTAATCTGGTGCGAGTGGGCGATCCGAACCAAGCCATTAATTCTACATTTACGCCGGCTGACCCCATTTATTTCCGTCATTTTTGCGAAACCTGTGCCAGCGAAAACCGCCTGGCAGAAATGGATGAAGCGGGACGCAGTAGCCAAATTATTATTGACGTTGCCAACTCTTTTCTGCGTTGGGGGAACCAGAATCATCCGCAAGAAATCCCGTTTCGGGTGCAAGATATCCAACCTGTTGCTGCTGATGACCCCCAACCGGATGCCAATCCTTCTCCTACTGATCAGGGCTTAGAACTTCATACGCCCAAGGATATTTATGAAACGGTTGCCCGAGTGCGCGATCGCGTAAAAACTCTACTCACCGATAATCCTGAACACAATGCAGCTATTTTAGTCCGCAACAACCGACAAGGAACCTTTCTTGCTGAAAGTTTAATGGATCTCCAACGTGACCATGACATTCGGGTCTATGAAGTCAGTCAAACCGATCGGTCTTCGCAAATTCCCAATGAAATTTTAAGTCTCCTCCAATTTCTCAATCGTCCTCATTCGGGTGAGTACACAAAAGCAACCTTGGAAGTCTTAACGAAACGGAGTTTAATTCCCAAACAAGACCTCAACGCCCTTGCCACTTACCCCGAAC
>JAAANX010000119.1 GCA_009909085.1 Cyanobacteria bacterium GSL.Bin1
GGTACAGTGGAGGAAGCATATTTTTGATGGGGTTGCTCACTCAAGCAACCTTTTTTTCGGAACAGGGGTCGGCTTAAAAGCATACCATACCTGCCTCACATGTTCCTTGTCATCCCTTAAGGATCAAAGATATGATTAATGGACTTTTTATCCTATTGGAAGACCAATATGGCGTCGGCGATGTGATTACGGCGAATGGCGAAATGGGATTAGTGGAAAGAATGAACTTGCGTATCACTCATCCTCACTGATTGCTTCCGCATAAGCAGAACTTAAATAAGGCTTGAATTCAGTTTGCTGCTGGAGGTGGGTCTCAAAGAAAGCTAAGCTCAGGGCTTTGATATAGTAACGCCCTAAATCAGGTCGGGGACTCCTGAGCAGGGCAGGCATTTGCGCGTTGATTACATCGGAACTCATGGAGGAGTGAGTTCCCGGAACCATGAGCGCCAAGTATTTGTTTTCACTTCCCAGCCAGATAAAGGGATGGATTTGTTCCTCGATCGCGGGGGCGAGCCGATCGTTGCTCCCGGAAATCATCATTGCCCGAATCTCGATTTGCTCCATACTTTCAGGAC
Organism: Cyanobacteria bacterium GSL.Bin1; assembly: GCA_009909085.1. NCBI lineage: Bacteria > Bacillati > Cyanobacteriota > Cyanobacteria bacterium GSL.Bin1. Next base: position 576 of record JAAANX010000119.1, read on the forward strand.
CAAGCGCGGTGCTAGTAATGGGGTTGACGGCAATGACCGCTTGGATGCGGGGATCGCGTAAAGTTACGTTTCTCGTCGGCAGATAGTCAGCTCGACATTGCAGGATCACAGAAGGATTCAGCGTCAGATTCATAGCTGCGCACGTATCGAGTCGCAGATCGTTGAGCGGGGCGCCGGCGACGGCAAGGGCGGTATAGCCACCGAAGGAATGACCCATGATCCCCACTTGTTCTAGATTGAGGCGTTGCCAAAATGGGTCTTGGGCTGCCAGTGCTTCTAACTCATCAAGGAGGTAACGAATATCGAGGGGGCGATTAATGAATTCAATCGGGCTAACCGCGTTGCTTAATTCCCCTCTTAGGGCAGCTTGTTGGTAATTCTTATCGCTACCGATGTGATCGGGAACTGCCACGGCGTAGCCGCGGGAGGCCAGATGGCGGGCAAAAGGCTCAAAGTGCTTAGGATCAGACCCAAAGCCGTGAGACATGATGACAAGAGGTAAGGGGCGTTTCTCTGTTGCAGGAAGGTAGAAATCAATATTGAAGTCGTAAGAATCAACCAATCCCAAAGGGGTTTGTCGCACTTGACGGATTTGCAAGGAAAGCACTTGTTTTTCCACAGCGTAATCCCCTGGTTCTCGCGGGTCGATCGCTGCACCTAAGTTAAGCGAGGCGGTCGCCGCATCAGTTTCCGCTGCTTCGGCAATGGCTTGTACCGCAGCGTCGCGATAGGCGAACAAGGCATTTAACTCGCGGGCAAACCTCGTAATTGCACCTGCTTCTATGCGGATTTCGCGGGTGGGAAATTGACGCAAGACATTGGTTAGAGTCAATCCCTCAGGGGTGTCTGCCGCCCCCACAATGGCCGCCCGAATGGATATCCACCCGTTCCGTTCCGGGCTCGCTCGAACCACCCGCCCCAATCGCTTGAGGGTTGCTTCTCCCATCGGGGTGTGGAAGAGACGATAAAGGGAAACATGACTGGCACTGGCGCGCCATTGCAATGCCGAGCGAAACTGCGCGATCGCGTCCTCGTCGAGTCGCCGCAGATAAAAATCCAGTTCTTGACTTACTTCCCCCTCTTGAGCAAATTTCTCTAATGACTCAATGTCAAGACTCACTTCCAAGAGAGACAAAGAAACAATAATTCTTTCGGCTCCGCAAGCGGACTCTGGCACGAGGGTTTCAGCGCAAACGGCGAAACCGAACACTACAAAAAAATGGCGAACCCAAACTGGGAATCCCTTTCTTCTTCCTCTTTTTTTAGATTGAGGTTGCATCAATATTTTTGTTAAATTATGAGTCATTGTTTTGCACTATTAATCAACACTAAAGTCTTCTTCTCTTAAGCATTAAATGCTCTACTTTTTTCAGCAAGACTTTAATTTTCCCAGTTTTATGAGCCCCAAAATATTTCCGGAACACCTTATTTCCCTTGCTAAACCAGTTATATCATAATATTAATCTACTGGCGGATTCATGAGGCTCTATCTATTTTAAATAGACCTTCTTTGCACTTTTTTTACACTTTTTTTTTCTTCTTAGATAGGGTTAAAGCTTCAACAAAGAGACTGATTAACCGTTAGATAGAGTAAAAATCCAACATGAAACAGTGGCTACTGTTCCTATCCCTGTTTTGTCATTCTCCAGGGAGAATAATCAATTCAATTTTCCGAAGGCTTCTTGAAAGCGCGATATGGTTCCCGCCACTGTCCGAAGGGCATTGCACTTTCTTTTTCTGAGGAAAAATTAAGTTCAGAGGTGAAATCGGCAAAAATATCAGGCTCAAATTTTGAATCCTTTCTCGGGTAACCCCTTGCCCCCTTGCGTATCGATAACTAGGCAGGGGTGTCGGCTAAGTGCTAACTGAATTCGGTAAATCACGATAAGCTAATTGATGATTGTTATGGGCTGAAATTTTATGAATATTCGTACCGTTGCCACACAACCGTTCGACGATCAAAAACCGGGAACGTCTGGACTCCGCAAGCGGGTTTCTACTTTCCAAAAACCACATTACTTAGAAAACTTCATTCAATCAATCTTTAATAGCCTCGACAACTACCAAGGGCAACGACTCATTTTAGGTGGAGATGGTCGCTACTATAACCGCACTGCTATTCAAACCATTCTCAAAATGGCTGCTGCCAACGGCGTGGGGCGTGTTTTAGTGGGGCAAGGGGGAATTCTCTCCACACCGGCTGCATCTTGCCTGATCCGTAAATATCAAGCCTTTGGCGGCATTATTTTATCGGCCAGTCATAACCCTGGCGGTCCTGAAGGTGACTTTGGTGTTAAATTTAATACGCCCAATGGTGGACCAGCCCCTGCTGATGTTACAGAAGCAATTTTTGCTAAAAGTAAACAAATTAGCGAGTACAAAGTACTTGAAGCCGATGAGATTAATCTCGATCAGAAAGGGGAATACCAACTGGGCGAGATGATCGTAGAAGTGGTCGATGCCGTTGCCGATTATGCTGATTTGATGGCATCAATCTTTGACTTTGGCGCGATTCGGAATTTACTCAGTGGTGGGTTTCGGATGGTTATGGACTCGCTTCATGCGGTAACGGGTCCCTACGCCAAAGAAATTTTAGAAAATCGCTTGCAAGCGCCAGCAGGAACAGTGCGGAATGGAGAACCTTTAGAAGATTTTGGGGGCGGACACCCAGACCCAAATTTGGTTTATGCCCGCGAGTTAGTAGATATTATGTATGGGAATAATGCGCCACAGTTTGGGGCTGCTTCCGATGGTGACGGCGATCGCAACATGATTTTAGGGGATCACTTTTTTGTCACCCCTAGTGATAGTTTGGCAATTTTGGCAGCCAATGCAACCTTAGTTCCCGGCTATGCCCAAGGAATTACGGGTGTGGCGCGATCAATGCCCACCTCCCAAGCCGCCGATCGCGTTGCGAAACAACTGGGAATTGCTTGTTATGAAACGCCCACCGGCTGGAAGTTTTTTGGCAATCTCCTTGATGCCGGCAAAGTGACCCTCTGTGGTGAAGAAAGCTTTGGTACCGGTTCTAACCATGTACGGGAAAAAGACGGATTGTGGGCAATTTTATTCTGGTTGAATATTATTGCTAAGCGTGAACAAAGTGTAGAAGAAATTGTCAAAGAACACTGGCAAACTTACGGACGCACCTATTATTCCCGCCATGACTACGAAGAGGTCGATAAAGATCCGGCAAATACCTTAATGGATCAGCTGCGATCGCGCTTACCTCAACTCCCCGGACAAAAATTCAATGGCTATGAGATTGATCTCGCTGACGATTTTAGCTACACTGACCCGATCGATGGCAGTGTTGCCCAAAAACAAGGCATTCGTCTGGTCTTTAAGGATGGCTCACGGATTGTCTTTCGTCTCTCGGGAACGGGAACTCACGGTGCCACTTTGCGGGTTTACTTAGAACGCTATGAATCCAATCAAGCACAGCAAAATCAAGATACCCAAGCTGCCCTTGCTGACTTGATTAACATCGCAGATGAAATTGCTCAAATTAAAACTCTAACCGGGCGCGATCAACCTTCTGTCATCACTTAATTCCTTAACCACCCTATTTCATTGAGAGGGAGAGGATTGACACTCCCCCGGCTAAAGCGCGGGGGATTCTTGGTTCATCGAGGCTGCTTGCTCTAACAGAACGGATTCTACCAGAGTAGAGGCTGCTTCTCCCCAAGCGTGAGTTCCGACGTGCCCCGTCGTACTTAATGCTTTCTTGAGAATGTTGATGGCTGCGTTCTCATCGCGGCAAAGATTGGCTCCACACTGGCACGTATGCGTCCGAGTGGACAAACCTTTTTTCACGATCCGCCCACAATTGGAACACTCTTGCGAGGTGTATTGCGGGGGGACGGCAACTGTTACTTTGCCAAACTTGTGAGCAAAATACTCCAGCCAAACGCGAAATTGGTACCAAGCGACATCACTAATCGACTTCGCCAAATTGTGGTTTTTCACTAGATTTCTCACCGGCAAGCGCGGAATGCGCCGTCGCTTTCCAGCCCGAATTCGATTCGGGCTGGAAAGCGACGGTCTTCATAGGCGATCAGGTCGTTAGACTGACATACGCAACGCGCCACTCTCTTGGCGTGTTCAAGACGCTGCCTACTTATGCTCAGGTGTTTTCTAGCCAACCGCTTTCTGGCTTTTTTGCGATTAGACGAACCTTTCTCCTTACGGGAAACTTGTCGCTGGAACCGCTTAAGCTCTTGTTCTCCTTTTCGGAGGAAACGGGGGTTTTCTACTTTCTCCCCGTTACTATCCGTAAAAAAATGGGCTAACCCCAGATCAAGTTCCACTACACGCTTAGTCGGCTCCATCTCTTCTTTCACTTCGATATTGATGCAGAACTGGCAGTAGTACCCATCTGCTCTACGAACGATCCGGACGCGTTTAATTTGATCGGGTGAGTAGAAATAGATGTCTCTACTCCCGACCAATTTCACACGACCGATTCCATTCTTATCGGTGAAAGTAATGTGCTTTTTCGTGTTGGGGTTTAACTTCCAACCCGTATCTTTATATTCAACTGAGCGGTTGTCTTTTTGATATTTGGGATAGCCCTTTTTCCCTTTTATTTGATTGCGACAATTTTTGTAGAATCGATTAATAGCTGCCCACGTCCTCACCTTCGCTCCGGTTTCTGCTGCTGCCTGTCTCGCTTGTGAGTTGAGCTTAGCCGCCCAACTGAACTGGTGAGATAGCAGACGACAGAGTTTATTTAGATCGTACTTACTAGCGCCAGGAGTATCTTCCCAATAGCGAAGGCATTTGTTCCGTACAAATTGCATGGTGCGGATCGCCTCATCTATGGCAGACAACTGTTTCTGCTTGGCTCTAATTTTGTACTCTAAAACAAACATTTATGCTCTAGTGGGTGACTAAACTTATCTTAGCACGTTAAAAGTTTGTTCGTCTTCGACTCATCCTCACGCTTTGCTCCGGGCCTTAGATCCAACGGCTAAAGCACGTTGGTTTT
>JAAANX010000120.1 GCA_009909085.1 Cyanobacteria bacterium GSL.Bin1
TCCTTGATCCCTCTCTCTTCCCTCCCGAAAAAGCCAACAATTGCATTGGAGGGAAAGATAATGAAACGCTTTTTAACAGGTACTGTATTTACAATTTTCTTAGCAACAACTTCTACTGCTGCCTTAGCCGGAGAAGTCGCTGTTAATTCGGCAAATGCTTCGGTCAATCGAGATATTAAACCGTTTAATTTAGTCCATCGCGCCTACAGTGGTCATTTTTCCGAACAAGGAGTCCCCGGTTTTAACGGCTTAGCGACGGCTTATCAAAGCGGTCAAATCGAAGCGGAAGATTTGGTGCAAACAGCGATTGATCAAGGACGACTCTCTCCAGACGCGCTAGATGATGTAGGCTATGTCAATGCGGTCAAGTATCAATTGCAAGACCTGCGCGATCGCGATAGTAATGGTTTGAATGATTAACACAGTTTCCTAATTTTAGCCTGATTGACCAGTTGAAAAACTGATTGAAAATAGTTCTTGAACATCCCGCACACTTGTTGTTGTGGGATTTTTTTATGGAATATTCTCTTCGACTTGACCTTAGTTGTCGATTCCAACGCTTTACGATTGAGGATTCTACACTAGAGGTTAGAGTGAAAACCAATCCCTAGCTTATGTCTTCCTTCCTCCAATCCGCTAAAAATATCTCCTCTCGCGAAAACCAACTCCAACAACGGATTACCGAATTAGAACAAGAAAATCAACAACTAAGACAGCAAATAGAATCTCAAGGGCAACTAGAAACTAAACCAACAGCCAATGACCAACCCTTTCGCAAAATTTTCAATGCGTCCAACGATGCAATTTTAGTTATCGATCCCAGTGCTGATCAAATTTTAGAAGCGAATCCCCAAGCCGAAAAACTATTAGGGTATTCCCGTGATGAATTACTTAACTCAGTTTCGGTTTCTAGGATTCACCCAGAAGAAATGCCCCAATTTATGGCGTTTACCCGTAATATTATCACCGTTGGTCAAGGCTGGACGAATGAATTGAGTTGTTTAACCAAGTCTGGAGAAAAACGCCCGTCGGAAATTTCTGCAACCGTCGTTAATTTTAAGAATCGCCCTTGTATTATTGCCCTCGTGCGGGATATTTCGGAACGACTAAAAGCTCAAAAAGAGGCGACAGAAGCAACAGAGGCCCTCGCAGAATTGGGAGAATTGACCAGTATGATTGTCCACGAAATTCGCAATCCCTTAACGACCGTTTTGATGGGCTTAGAAGCCCTACAAAAAATTGAATTGCCTCCACGAGATCAGGCTCGTTTAGAATTAGCGTCCGAAGAAGCCCAACGTTTACAGTCTCTTTTAGAAGAAATTCGTTTATATACGAAACCCCAACTGGTTGAAAAAGAAATCATTAATTTGACTCAGTTAGCCCAAGATGTTTTAGAAATCATCTATAACCAATTCTCGGTAAAACATGAGATCCAATTGAACACTACGGTAGAACCTGTCAAGGTGTTAGGGGATCAATCTAAGCTCAAACAAGTCTTCATTAATTTAATTACTAATGCTTGTGAAGCAACTGATACCAAAGAGCCAATTACCTGGAAAATAGGGCGGGAACAAGAGAAAATTAAAGTGCAAGTGCATAACAATGGTTCGCCGATTCCACCAGAGATTTTACCGAAACTAACAAAACCTTTCTTTACCACAAAATCTTCAGGAACGGGCTTAGGATTACCGATTGTTAAACGTATTATCGAGTCTCATCAAGGTAACTTGACAATCGCCTCTAATGAGAGTGAAGGAACCACGGTTACCCTTGATTTGCCCTTAGCCTCTTGACTGAATCGTTCCACTAGAAGAAATTTAAAACCATTTAAACGCTCTTTCAAAAATATTCAGTAATAAAACTTCTCATCTTCCTTTCATCTCCGATTAATTGACTATTCATTAAAGACAATTACTCTCATAACTAAATGGGTATTCAATAACGATTATCACAATGAAGCTGATTACAAAAATTGCTCTCGGTAGTGTTTCTCTCTTTACTTTGACACTAGGAGGAATGGTGGTTCAAGCCGGAGGATGGGATAACTTTAAGCTGCAATACTTTCACCTCACCTCAGTGTTTTATGATCAAAGCAAAGAATTAGACGATATCAGAAAGCAGGCCAACAAACCCCAAGATACCGCTCGCATTGACCTGGATCATTTATTCAATGGTGGTCCCCCCAAAGACGGGATTCCTAGTATAGATAACCCCCAATTTGATACAGCCAGCACCACCCCTTTTCCAGAAGACGAAACGGTCATTGGGGTTGTGATCAATGGTGAAGCGAAAGCCTATCCCTATAAAATTATGAATTGGCACGAAATTGTCAATGATACCATCGGTGGGATTAATGTCAGTGTCACCTACTGTCCCTTATGCGATACAATCGCGACTTTTACCCGGGGGAACACCACATTTGGGGTTTCAGGAAAATTGTATCAAAGTTGTTTAGTGATGTATGATCGCGCTGATGATACACTCTATGCGCAACCGTGGACATTAGGCATCGTTGGTCCAAGAGTTAATCAAAGTTTAGAGCGCATTCCCGCAGTGAAAACCACATTAGGAGACTGGTTAGAACAACATCCGAAAAGTAAAATCCTTTCTACCGATACGGGTTACAATCGCAACTATCAACAATATCCCTACGGGAGTTATTACACTGACGACCGGCTTATTTTTTCGGTTCGCAATCAGGATCAGCGAGACTTACACCCGAAAGCGATTGTGAGCTACATTTGGGAGAGCAGTAATCAAACGCCGAAAGGTCAATTTGGAGGGGCAAGCCAACAGTTTTCTCACCAAGAAATGAAGGAAATCAGAGAGAAAACGGTTCCATTTAATGGGCGCCAAGTGAAAGCGCGTTGGGATGAAGAATTAGAAACCGTCATTGTTGAAGAAATGGATGGAACCCGCATTCCGAGTTCCACTGCCTTTGCTTTTGTGTATCCTGCCTTTTTTGGGGAAAGTGAATAATGCCAGTGCATCTTGGCAATATTTGCTAGTGTTTAGCAACCAGATCCACAATCCCCTGATAACCATAACGAGAGAGGTGATGAGAGGCTTGACGCACAGCTCGCGGATTACTATCAATGCCTAAGCCTTCCACCCAGCGATTCATTAAATTAAAGAAAGCACAAACTAAATTGGCATGAACCACTGCTGTTTCATCCCATCCCATAGAGAGAATGGCATCAACATCAGTTTGCGTGACTTCATTAGGAGCTATGGTTAGGTTTTTAATGTAATAGAAAACGGGTTTCAGATTTGCCTCAATACTTGCCGTTTCAATATCATTAACCAGTTCTTCTACTAACCCTTCGGGTTGCCCTAACTGAGTCGCTACCCCCGTGTGAGAGTCCTGACAATATTCACATCCGTTCAGAGCAGAAACAAAAGCAGCCATTAATTCCCGTTGAGCAGAGGTAAAAGGAGATTTCTCGCGCATTAAAACTTGGGCAAATTGATGGATATGTTGTGATAATTCTGGATAAGTTTGGAAGATTTCCATTAAACTAGCATTGGGATATGAAGGTAAAAAGGTCATTGGTTATTAGCGTATTTTCATATTTTCTTCTCTTAATTAGACTAAAATTCAAAGATTAGGATTTGCTGAATTGAAACTGAATTCTAACTCATTTTGATGTTTCTCAGGAATCATTAAGGCTGACTCGCTAGAGTTGATAACTGTCAAGCAAAACTAAAATAATTGAGTTGAAATATGAGTTTTGAATATTGGTACACGTTTCCGATTTCGATTGTTATTGCCACCATTGCCATGGCTTCTGGTGTGGAAGGCGCAACCTTTTTTACCCCCTTATTTATTCTTGGCTTAAAACTACCAACCGAAGTCGCGATTGGCACCGGATTAATCACTGAAGTCTTTGGGTTTAGCAGTGGTTTATTTGCCTATATTAAAAAAGGATTAATTGATTATAATTTGGGAAGAATGTTGTTAATGGTCAGTATTCCCAGTGCTTTGTTTGGAACCTGGATTGCTGGTTTTATCCCCTCTGATATTCTCAAAGCAATTTTAAGTGTGGGTTTGTTTGTCATTGCAACCAGTTTTCTCCAATCGCCGGAAGAAGAAACCATTGAACTTCTCGATCAAAAGAATACGGAATTTGAAAGCGAAACGCCACAAACTTGCCTCACAGCAAATACTGGAGAAACCTTTTGCTATCGCATTAGCAACCGAACGGAAGGGCGATTACTAACAACAATTGGTGGATTATTTATCGGTATGGTTTCCACGGGTTTAGGGGAAATGAATGGTTTTTTTCTGATTCAACGGTGTCGCGTTCCCAGTAAAGTTGCTGTTGCCACGAGCGTTTTTATTGTTGCCATTACCGCTCTCATTGCTTCTATTGGTCACGTGGTTCAATTTGCCCAAGCGGGAGGAGAAACATTAGATACGGTTTTAAGTCTGGTTATTTTTACCGCACCTGGAGTTTTAATTGGCGCACAATTCGGTTCAATATTGGCTAATCGCCTTTCCCAAAATGTATTAGAGCGCAGCATGGGAGTGCTTTTTATTTTAGTTGGAATTCTCATCTTTGGTGAACTGATTCTTCGCAATCGTGAAGCGATGATGAGTTTAATGATGAATGTCTCAGTAGGTTCAATATAATTAAATGCCAAAGATTCTAGAATTGTTTTCGCAACTACTTTTCTAGAATTAGATTCTGAGATTGAAATCAATAAATGTTGACGAGTTTGACTCGCATTTGGTTAAGTAATGACGTTTGATTTTAGGGATCAAAATTTAATTCAGGTTAGTTATGTTTACTAGAGAATCAGAATGGTGGAAAGAGAGTTGTATTTATCAAATTTATCCCCTGAGTTTTGCTGATGGTAATGGGGATGGCGTTGGGGATTTACAAGGAATTATTCAACGTCTGGATTATCTAGCAACCTGTTTAGCCATTGATGCCATTTGGTTATCTCCCATTAATCAATCGCCTATGTTTGATAATGGTTATGATGTTAGTAATTATTATGATATTTGTGATACATTTGGCACCCTTGATGATTTCAAGCTCTTATTAGAAAAAGCCCATCAAAGAGGAATTAAAATTATTCTTGATTTAGTGATTAATCATACCTCGAATCAACATCCTTGGTTTTTAGAATCGCGATCGCGCCGTTCTAATCCCAAAAGTGATTGGTATTTATGGCATGACCCAGCCCCCGATGGCGGTGTTCCCAATAATTGGCTGTCTTATTTTGGGGGAAGTGCTTGGACTTATGACCCAAACCGGCAACAATACTATTATCATGCTTTTAATGCCAATCAACCGGATTTAAATTGGCATAATCCAGAAGTCAGAGTTGCCATTTATCGTGTCATTCGCTATTGGTTGGATTTAGGTGTGGATGGATTTCGTCTTGATGCTTCTAGTGTTTATAGTCAAGATAAATCCTTTCGGAATAATCCCGCTAAATTTGAAACCAGTGGCAAAAGATATGATGAACAATACCATATTTATGACAAAAACTTGCCGGAAAATCATGAAATTATTCGAGAAATTAGAAGCATTATTGACGAATATGATGAACGGCTTTTAATTGGCGAAACCTTTATTGATAACCGTCTGTATGATTCGCTGATTTTTCATGGCGTGAATCATGATGAACTCCATTTACCGTTAACCTTTGAGTTTCCTTTAAGCCCTTGGTATCCCGGTTATATTCAACGAGAAATTGAGAAAAAAGAATATTTAACGCCGGAAGGGGATTGGCCCGTTTATTTTCTCAATAACCATGATTTGCCCAGACATCTTTCTCGCTGGGCGGAATGTAGTTTATGTCTGGATACCGTCGCGATCGCGAAAGCCTCAGCCACCATTTTACTAACCATTCGCGGGACACCTATTTTGTATTATGGGGAAGAATTAGGCATGGTTAACCATGAAAATATTTCCCCTGAACAGGCACAAGATCAAGCTACCATCAAATGTTTAGATGAAGCGTGTTTACCCTCGCGAGATGGCACCCGCACCCCCATGCAATGGGATCATTCTGCCCAGGCTGGATTTAGTTTCGGTAACAATGTTACGCCTTGGTTGCCGGTACATGATAACTATCAAACCGTTAATGTTGAGACGCAGTTATCAGACAAGGATTCCATCTTAAATTTTTATCGAGCGTTGCTTCAGCTTCGTAAAGAAAGTGAAGCGTTAAGAAAAGGGAGTTGGCGACCTCTGATTCATTATCCCTATGAACATCTGGCTTATTTACGAGAAACAGAAGCCGAAACTGTATTGGTGGTTATTAATTTCTCTTACGAAAAGAATTTTGAGCGCGATCGCGCCATCCCCAATCAATTTTGGCAAGTCTTATTATCTACCCATTTAACCTTAGGCGAGATCATTCCCTTACCTCAGTTGCTGCAACCATTTGAAATCTCTATTTTTCGGCTACATAAACAGCAATAAGGATCGATGATTAGAGAATCATTCCCGTAAAACATAGCCGACACCGCGCACGGTTTGAATTAAACGGGATTCTCCTTCTGCTTCCAGTTTTAATCTTAAATAGCGAATGTAAACTTCAATAATATTGGAATCCCCCATAAAATCATAGCCCCAAATACGGTCTAAAATTTGGTCACGGGTTAAGACTTGGCGAGGATGGTTCAGGAAATAACGCAACAGTTCAAATTCTTTAGCCGTTAATTCGATCGCGCGATGCCTTACGGCACGAGCTTTCGCTCTACGCCCCGATAAACTTCCCAAGTGCTACTATTGAGAACTAAATCGCCAAATTGGAGAGTGTCGGTTGCTTCATCTTGAGTACGGCGTAAATGGACACGAATTCGAGCTAATAACTCTTCAACACTAAACGGTTTAACCACATAATCGTCTGCACCCGCATCTAATCCTGCCACGCGATCGCTGGTTTCATCTTTTGCCGTTAAGATAATGATAGGAACTGTACTTCCCGTTTGGCGCAATTGCTGACAAATTTCTAATCCAGAAATACCAGGCAACATCCAGTCTAGGATTAGCAAGTCGGGTATCAATTCTCTGGCTTGGCTTAATCCGTCAAACCGATTGGTTACCATTTTGACCTGATACCCTTCCGATTTCAGTTCCAACTCAATAAATTGGGCAAGTTTGGTTTCATCTTCAACAATTAAAATTTGGGATGTCATGTTTAGTTAAAAGCAAGCAGTACTCTGTTAATTCGATTGATTAAGCCCTGATTCCTTTGGTACAACAGAAGACATAAAAAGGCGATCCCCAAACTTTGGGGATGCCATAAGAATCAAGAATCCGATTAATTACTAGGTTTCACAAATTGACCCATTAAGTGAGTAAATGTGACTTCTCCCATTTTTCCGGGTTTGTCGCCATGAGTTTGATTGTCGGCATGGTAAGCGATGCCCATCATGTCATAATCACTATTTGCAGGAACGGTAATGCTGGTGGTCGCATTGCCTTCATCGTCGGCTCTAAATTCATTATCGGGAACCCCACCTGCTGGTCCCATTTCTTTTCCGACCAATTGATCGTTAATATACCATAGGGTATAGAGTCCATTGGGAACTAAACCGCTGGCTTCTACTTTGACAGTATAGGCTTCATCGCTAACGTCGGTAACTGTAATATTGGCTTGGGCATTTTTCCATTGTTGTTCCGTAAAGCCTTGTGGAGTTCCATCGGGTAACATCGCCTGTAATTGTGTCGATGCGGCAGCAATCAGGGTATTTTCACTTTGGGCAAGTTCAGAATCGTTATTGTTGGAGAAGGCGCTTTGGGCTTGTGGGGCAAACCCGAAAGTGAATCCGCCAAGACTCGCAGTTGCCATTAGCGCCAGCAAGGATTTTTTCATAAAATTTGGGGAGTTAGTCATGGTTACTTAGAAGTTAATACTTAACTTGATCACTTCATTTTTAGAATCCCATGGTTATCTGAGAAAATCCTGAACGCGGTCTAAATGTAAGATAAATTTATCAGAGGACAATCAAGAGAAGATAGAAAACAAAGAAGTGGGGAAAGAGATTTTCGGAACTCTTTCCTCTAACGATCCCCCAAGTGGTTCATTCGCAATAACAATCGCTGCCATACGCGACGCTATCTTATAAATTAGGCAATAGAACGTAAGAAACCAAACAGTCTCTGTAGCGTGTTTTGTAACAACTCATTTTTCGCATAATTGCGTTTTTTCAGTTGCAGGGCAGCCTTACTATTCACTTCCGAAAGCGTGGGATAAATATGAATCATCCCAGTTAATGCCGAAACCGGTAACTGATTCTTCATCGCTAAAATGATTTCATGGATGATTTCTCCCGCAGAGGGTCCCACAATATGCGCTCCTAAAATTTGTCCTTTGGGAGTCGTAATAATTTTTGCAAAGCCCTCAGTTGCACCTTCGGCTTGAGCGCGATCCACATCGGCAAACTCTTGTTTGAGGACTTCAAACTCATTGCCATATCGTTCTTTGGCTTGTTTTTCGCTTAAGCCGACTCGGGCTAATTCCGGTTCAGTAAAGGTTGCCCAAGGAATCACCCGATAGTCAGCTTTAGCAGAGGGGAAAAATAAGGCATTTTGAATAACAACTCCCGCTTCGTAGCC
>JAAANX010000121.1 GCA_009909085.1 Cyanobacteria bacterium GSL.Bin1
AATATGAGCGAGACTATGTTCAACGCTAACCCGTTCTCTTAAACGTTTTCGACCAATTGGGGTCAATTGTTGTTCTCGTAATTCAGATAATAAGGCTTCATCAGGATGAATGGAAACACTACGACCGTTTTTAGAAGTAGTACATTGAGCAACGCTCAAGGCTTGTGAGCCGGAATTGAATTCCGGCTCATTCCTTGAGAATGCAGAGGACAATCCTGACATTTTTCTTGAGGAAAACGCACGGTTTTTCCTAGCTCAAATTCAAGAGTCACTTGATGAGGACAAGTAATAGTTTGTTGCTCCCAGTTGAGGATAAAAGCGGTTTTATCAAAACGGTCACCATTTTTAACACGCCAGGCTTTACAGAAGATATTTAACTCCGAAGAACGCTCCTTGACCCAATGACAGTTGAGATAACCTCGGTCAATATGTAACTCGGAAAAAGTAACATTTTGGGTTGATAAATCTTCTTCTAGTTCGGGGGTAACACTAGCTTCTGAAGCATTAGCTGGAGTTAATCCCACTGCTCTGACGACTCCTAAATCTAGGTCTTTCAAAACGTGACGTTTGTAACCATCGAAACGCTTGCTACGGCTCTTTCGTCCATGACGCATTTGGTCATCTTCAATGGCAATTCGACGATTTTTAGCAACTCCTTTACGAAGTTTGGGTGAACCGTCTTCTGTTTCCTCAACATCTTGATTTTTAATCTGTGTAGCAGTTTCTAGATTTTTTTTTATATCTAAGTAATCGGTTTCCGAATTTTGAGAATTCGTTTGAGTCCACTGTTCAACTTGTTCTAGAGTTTCCAGAATTTGAGTTAAAGCCTGAGTGCGAGCTTCAGGGTCATCCCAGTCAAGATCTAGAGCAGCTTTCAGGCTAGTTCCACTCATTAAATCAGCTCCTAATTGAGGTGTAATCTCTTCAATAATTTCTCCATATTCTTGTGCCAGTAAAGTTAAAGCCTTTCGCAAAGCATGACCTAATCAATTATAAGTATCTTCCACTCTTGCGGCTCCCCATAAAGGAGAAGAATCTAAGGCAACCCTTAAAGTATTAGCGTGAAAACCCTTCGTTCTTTTTGCAATTTCTACGGTCCTTTCAAGTAATTTTCTATCCATGTTTTTAGCCATTAATTTTGCGCGAAATTTTACTAAAGTTGCTTTGCTAAAAGGAGGCTCTTCACAATCCATAGAATCGAGAACGAGTTGCCATCGACGATCCATCACCAGAGCTTCAATTACTTCGTCGTCAGAAACTCCAATATAGGCTTGAAGGATAATTGTCAGAGCTAATTTCGCTGGAGAAACTGGACATTTCCCAACTGTGCTATCTTTAAATATCTCTGCTAATTGTTCTTGAAATTCTTCGTCAAATATCTCATGGCGAAATTGTCTAAGAAAGACAAATAATTTACCTTGGCGAATTTTTTGAAGCACTGCTTGTTCAGCGAGAGAGAGGGAAATGGTTGGATTCCAATTAGGTGGGCGCATTTGACTTGAACTTCCTCTAAGGGGACATTTCTCAGTATTCATGAAATGATTCATTTGTCAACCCTCTCTACTGAACCGACGCTCTAGCAACTATCTCTCAAGAAACCCTAATTCTTCCCAGTCCAGGAGCCGCCAGTTGCCGACCGGAATAAACGACGCCCAATAGTAGGGATGTTCGGTTTCCGGGTCGGCCAACATCGCCAACTGCACTTGACGCAGTGCCTCTCCGCGCCCTTCTCCCTCCTGCAACCGTTGATAATAGGCAATCATCAGCTCCTTCGTCTCTTGGTCCGCCACCTGCCACAAACTCATCAGCTGCGTTTGCGCCCCGGCTAAGGTAAAGGCGCGCCGCAGTCCATAAACCCCTTCTCCTTGCACCACAGCCCCCACCCCCGTTTCGCAGGCACTGAGCACCACCAACTCCGTTCCCCGCAAGTTCAGTCCGCTTACTTCCAGGGCGGTCAACACCCCGTCGTCGTTGCTGTGTTCACGGCGGTTAAATCCCGCTAAGGCCAGTCCCGACCGTAGCAACGGGTTCTCAAGCGAGAAGGCGGGGGGCTGTCCCCCGGGTGCCAGTTGACCCCTGTCGGCTGCCGGTTCCGGTTGCGGCGGCAGGAAAAAGCCGTGGGTAGCCAGATGCAGGAAGCGGGGATTATCAGTTTGTTTGAGGATATTTTCTGTGGCTTCCTCTTGCAGGAGAAGCCGGAATTGGGGGAGGAGCTACCGGATCGCTTTTCCTTCCTCGGCTGTGGCGGGGAGGGGCGCCACTTTCAGGGTTCTCAGGTCGGCGGAGCGTGGGTTGCGGTCCGGGTCGGGGCAGGGCTGTTTCATTCTCGGTGTAGAATCTGAAAAGGAAAGCGCGATCGCGTCACTTAAACTCTAAGCACGATCGCGCACTTTTAAAAAAATTTCTAATATGTCTAGTTTAATCAGTTTCCTGAAACAGGTCATCCGTACTCCGCCGTCTCACGGCGGAGCCTGCGGATGACCGTTGGTCAAGGATTGGCGTAATTCCAGTGGGCAGAGATATCCTTTATGGTGGATACTTTTCATTGTTATTCTTGGTTTAATGATGGGTTACTTAAGTTACCGAGACTTAGCTGCTTTTGGCGAAAATGAGCATTACCACCTCACTCGTTTTGGGAAATCTCAATCTCTAAAACCACCATCTTATTCAACCATTAGAAGAGTCATGATGGGAGTAGATAATAATGATTTAATTCAAGCTTTTAACCAATGGGCTACTCAATTATCTGCCCTAGATGAACTTTCTGATTGGATCGCGATTGATGGGAAAAGTATCAAGTCAACTTTAACAGACTCTTGGGGAAATAAACAGAACTTTGCGTCAATTGTATCTTGGTTTTCTCAGGAAAATGGTTTAGTTTTAGCACTGGAAAAGTTAGAAAATAAAAAGACTTCAGAAATTCATTGTGTTCAAGAGATGGTTAAGGCTACACCGTTATCTAATTACGTTTTAACTTTGGATGCTGTTCATTGTCAAAAAGAAACGATTAAAATGATTCATCAGTCTAATAATGATTATTTAATTACGGTGAAAAGAAATCAGCCCAAGTTATACAATACCTTGGCCAAAAAATCTCAAGAAACTATTCCCATTCAGGAAAATCTGCGAACAGAAATTAGTCACGGACGACAAGTAAATCGTCAAGTATCTGTATTTCAAGTTCCCGAATCTATGACACAAATATGGGAAGGAAGTCAGTATTTTATTAAAGTAGAAAGAAAAGGTGAGCGGAAAAATAAGCCTTATCATCAAATTGTTTATTATCTGAGTAGTTGTTATCAAACCGCAAAAGATTTTAGTGAAAAAATTCAAGGACACTGGGGAATTGAGAACCAATTGCATTGGGTTAAAGATGTTATTTTTAAGGAGGACTCATCTCCCCTGCATCATTTGGAGTCAGCAGTGAACTTCTCAATTTTAAGAACAATTGGAATGAATCTTTTCAGATTATTAGGCTTTTTATCAATTACCGAAGCCCGAAGATGGCTTGGCAACAGGCTTTGGCTGTTGCCTATTTTGATAGAATGAAACAGCCCTGCTATGTGGTGGCTGATTTATATCGTAAGCGTTGGCGCATTGAAGAGGCTTTTAATACGGTCAAACGATTGCTAGGCTTGAGTTATTTATGGACGGGTTCTCTCAATGGTATTCAATTACAAATTTGGGGAACTTGGTTATTTTACTCAGTCTTGCTTGATTTAGGGGATGCGATTGCCGATGAACTTTCTCTACCTGTGGATGACATTTCTTTAGAGATGATTTACCGCGGTCTCTATCATTTTTCCGTGGCTCGTCAAAAAGGGTTAGCCCATGATCCTGTCAAATATTTTGCTGCACCAGAAAATCAAGATTTAGGTGCGACCCAAGCGGAGGTCTCCTCCGCATTGGAAAGCGCACCTGTAGGAGTGGTTAAGCAGAAACGAAAACGAAGGGTTCGTCTGATTGTTGCTCCTTTCCCCACAAAACAAAGGGGAAGTCAAGATTTTTTCTTCAACTCTTCTGCTCAAACCCCCTTGACTTTTGCTTTACAGCCTTAACTTGTTACCAATGACCGCAGCATAGCGATTCTTCAAGAGATTCCGCACCAACATACAATGGCGATAGCGTAATTGTCCCCAATTCAGCGTTAAATGGTCGCCCGTACCATCCGTTAAAATCGACGCGATTGTATCTAACGCCCAGCGCATCGTGCGTTGAGAGCCAGAGGAGAGACTGGTTAAATAAACCGCTGCTGGATGTTCCGAGAGGGGAATTGGAGTGACTAATAACAGGGGATCGGAGCGTAGAGAAGCGTGATGCAGACCGTCTCGCTGCGGCAACGGAGAAACCGATTCATCTGTTTTGTCATCGCGCTCACTCACCTTGATCGTCTCCAGAGACCGTTTGTAAACACGAAAACAACTTTTCTCACTCTTTATTTTGACACAGCGTGATCGCGCTTTCTATTGGGGACACTTTTTAGAATTTATTGAGGTCTGAAAATGCCTTCCGATTCAGTTGGGCATCTCGCGCGATCGCGCCACAATTAAATCAGCCGTTAGGAGAAATTTGTAGGCAAGTATTGGAACGATTTTTGCCCTGCGGGCTTTTGGTTGAATGTCAAGTAGGGCGCGATCACAGTAATAATCCAATCCAATTAATTTTGAGAGTTGATTTTAGCAAAAAGTTTCCTTAATCTTAAAAGTTCTTTAAGGTTCATCAGTCATCGTTTAGATAGTTTTTGTGTCAGTGTTGAGGAGTCAGTAACGATGTTAGATATTTTATTAGTGAATGATGACGGATTTGAAGCCCCAGGCATACAGGTCTTATTTGAGGCGTTAACGGCAGCGAGTTACGATGTTACGCTGGTTGCTCCTCAAGATCAACAAAGTGGCGCGGGAACCTTTATCAATACCGATCAAATCTTCCAGCCCTTAACTATAGAAAATTTTGCTCCCAACCAATGGTCAGTAGATGCCTCACCCATTGTTACTGTTTGGACGGGTACTAGATGCAATTCTAGAAGGCAATGAGCCAGATGTGGTAATTTCCGGAATTAATGAAGGAGAAAATGTTGGTAGCAGTATTGCCATTTCTTCTGGAACAGTGAGCGCCGCTACCGCTGCAACCAGACGTGGCATTCCCGCGATCGCGGTCAGCGCCGGACAAGAAGCCGTACCGGGACAGATTGAAGAAACTTATGAAATCGGCCTTAAGGGATGACAAGGAACATGTGAGGCAGGTATGGTATGCTTTTAAGCCGACCCCTGTTCCGAAAAAAAGGTTGCTTGAGTGAGCAACCCCATCAAAAATATGCTTCCTCCACTGTACC
>JAAANX010000122.1 GCA_009909085.1 Cyanobacteria bacterium GSL.Bin1
AATCATCCCGATCGCGAGATAGTTACACGCTCGCCAGTAAGCATGGATTTTTTGCAGGTCTTCTGGGGAGAGGGGGGTTGGGGAAAGAGTTGCCGGAGACGTTTGAGCAGTCATAATAGATGATCTAATTGAGGATTAAGTTTTAGACCGAGAGACTGGCTTGGGTTTGCGCGTAGGCATCTAACTCCACTTTGACCGGTGGCGTGTGCTAATGGTCAGAGCGCCATTCAAGGAAAACTTCATATTCCCGGTTCCGGAGACTTCTTTCTCGGCGGTAGAAATTTGCTCGGAGAGATCCGCGGCGGGATAGACGGGCTGACTATGGGTGACGTTATAGTCGCCGATAAAGCCAAGGTTAATGAGCTGATTTCCCAGATGAGGACCGAGTAACAATTCGGCTGATAGGTAACTGACGACTTTGAGGTTCTGGTCTAAGTAGGTGCGGATGGTACTCAGCCAACGCTGCAGGATCCCATCACGCACGGTATAAGCTAACGCCATATAGTAGTCGTTTGGTGTGGCAATGCGTGGAAACTTTCCCTGAATATAAAACAGGTTATCGGCGAGGGCGCGGCGCAAAGTCGGAATGCTCAGCCCTGTGCGGTCGTCTTCGACGCTTTTTGCTGTCGATTCGAGATTGCTTTGCCTACCTTCAACCATGATTGTTCGTCCTCGTGATTTAATTGACACGCCGATTACAGGATTAATAGCAGTTTTGGCAGCATCCCTGCATCAAAAAGGCTATTCACAATTTGGACCAACTGATACCAATCCAATTTGGATTAGTTGTTGTTCCGAATATCAGCCTCATAGCTATTTCAGGGAGTTCAAACTTGTCATTTTTATCTTAGGTTGGGCAATCATGTCATTGCGATCACAAATATACTGTTGTCTTCTATAGTGGATGCACTTAAATATATTTTTAATATCACAGCAAAAGGTAAAAAGTTTGTGTAATATAAGAAAAAAAATTGGTTTATTTTGAACCTTTTTTATTATTTTTTGAATAAAATAAACTCTTCATCATTTCGTCTCTAATTCTTTAAGATAAAATCTAAGTAACCCAGTAAAAAAAGTTTTTCTTTGACATCATTATTTGCCCAGAATAATCTGAAAAGAGTTCAATCCTAAGCCTTATCGGTCATTCTGCAATAAGGTCATGAAAATTCTCTTAGTTTCCTCGAAACAAATCTTGCAGAAAAACCTACAGCAGCACCTATCCCGTCATCACTTCGTTGTTGACTCAGCTGTTGATGGCGAGGAGGCTTGGGATTTATTACAAGCCTTTTTCTATGACTTAGTGTTGCTCGACTCAGTCTTGCCGAAACTAGATGGGATTGAGCTATGTCGTCGCCTGCGCGAAGTGGGCAACCCTGTCCTGATTTTGCTGCTACTAGAAGCTGCCGGTTGGGAGTCTTGCATCAAAGGCTTAAAGAGTGGGGCTGATGCCTGTTTAAGTCACCCTTTTCCAGAAGCGGCTCTGTTCGCCCAAATTCATGCCTTAGCCAGACGTGGCAAACACCGGGCGAGTTCTTGCCTTGATTGGGGTCCCGTCTCTCTTAATCCTGCTAACCGAGACGTCATGTGCAACGGTCAACGCTTAAAGCTGAACCGCAAGGAATACCGACTGCTCAAATTATTTCTGAGTCATCCTCGGCAGCGGTTCCCGTGTCATGAAATTGGCGATCGCCTATGGACTCTAGATGATCAACTCCCCACCAACGCGACAATTAAAAGTCATATCCGCAGCATCCGTCGTAAGCTGGAAGCGGCAGGAGTGCAAGATTTAATTCAAACCCGCTACGGTCAGGGATATTGTCTTAATTCCAAATATGACCCGGAGACACAACCGTCTAACAAGGGCAATGCGACTCCAGAACCAATGACGGATGCCATTACAGCTAATCTTTGGCAAGAATTGATGGCTGCCAATGCCCATCTCCAACGAGAAATTGAGGAACGCAGAGCAATTGAGAGCGAACTGCGTCGTTCCGAGCGGATGTTACGGGATGCTCAGAAAGTCGCCCAAATTGGGTCTTGGGAATGGGATTGTGAAACTCGCACTCTCTATTGGACAGAAGAACTCTTTCTCATTCACGGTCTTGATCCCAGTGAAACCCCGCCGAATCCTGATAATCTTGAAGAAACCTTAACCTTTATTCATCCTGACGATGTCGAGAACTATTGGCAAAACATCCGCGTTCCCAGCCTTAAAGGAAAAGCATTTGAAGCCAACTTGCGGATCATTCGAGCCAATGATGGAGAGATTCGCTATATTAACGCTCGCGGGGGTCCCATTTTTGATCGCTCGGGAAAACTGATTAAATTCACGGGGACGACCTTTGATATTACAAAATGGGCCACTCAAGGGGTCTTCCCGTTAAAGGTAGCTGAGGAAGAGAATGGGCAGCAAAAAACGATTGATGCTTGATTTATTGATTGCAGAATTTGGTTAGCTAGATTGTCCCGAATTACGCCTTCTTTTGCCCATTTCTCCAAGTCTTCGGTCTATTGGGCAAGAAAGCTCAGGACAATCCCAATGACAACTAAGCTGACGGTATAGGGAAATTTTAGTCTTTTGAGCGCGATCGCGGCAAGGGAAGCAACGAGCAGCAGCAACAGGATATCGATCTCAGTATTGAGAAGCAACGTATGAGAGATCAGCTCAATTATGCAGCCAATTGGGCTAAAGGATTTGGCGATTAATTAACGACGATGAGGCTCCCATTCTATCTGAGGGGCTTCATCGCCCATGACAGACTTAATGGTTTGATGTAACGTCTTCAACTCATCAGAAGTGACCTTGCCATCCGCCCAGAGGAGAGACTTAATTTGTTCCGTTTCGTATTGAGAAAATTTGCCGTCTTCGATTGCTTTTTCAGCGACAGACTTCAGTTTTTCAAGATGGGCGATTTCTTCAGAAGATAGGGGTTGAGCATTCGGCTTATGAATTTCCATCGTTCTATTCTTGAGAGAAGTCAACTATTTTGTAGTATGACATCTAATCTAAAATAACCATAACTGCTTTTAAATTTATTTAAGATTTAAGAAATTAATGTCAAATCAATCTTTGGAAAGATTTGCGCCTACTCACTACGGAGATCGCGAACAGAATGTCCGATTTGAATTGGCTTAAGTTAAGTTCTCGCCAAAGTACTATCTTAGCCCGCAGAGTCGCTTTGGCCATTGGAGCACTTCTATTAACGGTTAGTTTCTTCTCGGCCCCAGCTGCATTAAGTCAATTGCCCGAGCCTAAGCCCGAGCGCTTAGTTAATACTCCCTATTCTGTTAACCATAACACCGATTTTGCCGTCGGCAATATTCACTTAGACGGCCGTCAAATTTTCGCTTTAGCCGCACCTGCACTCAGTACAGAGCAACAGGAAGCGCTGTCTGTTTCACCAATTCAGCAACGGGTACAAGCGATTAGAAGTCAACTGCTAGAGAGTGCAAAAACAAATCTTGATCGCGAGACTTTAAACGTTACTTATCAAATCGACACTGCGACTCAACTGCCAATTATCTCTATCAACGATCACTATTTAATGACGGTTACCAGTGCTGATGCTCGTTTGTACGGACTTGATCCTATCACCCATGCTCAGAACCTCGTTGAGATCATTCGAGAAACCTTGATTGCCTTTGAGCAAGAGCGCCAACCGGCGTTTCTGAGGCAACAGGTGCTTAGGGCTACGGGAATTCTGGTATCCGTCTTTTTGCTTAGCTTCGCTATTTTTGATCGGCAGCGTTACATAAAATCCCGCCACGAAGCATTGCTCAAAGAACTAGAAGTCGATTCTTCCCCCAATGACGACACTGAAAGTGTCTCCTGGTCAGGACAGATAGAAACCGAAGAAGACAACGCTGAAATTACAGAAGAACAACAAAAGATTGCTCAACAACAGCAGCTTAAATTTTGGTACGAAGTCCGGCAAAGATTGCTGCAACTGGCGCAAATTGGCTTTTGGGGAGGAGGGTTAACCCTGATCGTCAGTCTATTTCCGCAAACGCGATGGATGCAGTCAATTGTACTTTCAGGGTTAAGTGTCAAATTTTTAAGACTTTTGTTAGTGGGACTAATTGCATATATCATCCTGCGAGTTAGTTTTGTGAGTATTGATTGGTTGATTGCTGCTCTCAGTCGCGGCCGTTTTCTGCCTGCTACAGCTTCAGTACGAACAGTTCAACGGTTGCAAACTTTCTCTGGTGCAGTGAAAGGAGCTAGTGCTTTTGTGATTATCACTGTTACTTTCTTGACTGCTTTATTAGTCTTAGGGGTGAATATTGTGCCGTTATTGGCTGGGGCAAGTATTCTTGGGGTTGCGATTTCATTCGGCTCTCAAAGTTTGATCAAAGACTTAAGGGATGACAACAAAGCTATAAGGCAGACTGGAGGGTAGATACAGCCTTGAGACCTCTGTGAAAATCTAGGGATTTATGAGGCTTGAGAGCCATC
>JAAANX010000123.1 GCA_009909085.1 Cyanobacteria bacterium GSL.Bin1
AAGGGGATTTAATGTTGAGCGGTTTCCTCTTACTTCTTTGCATTGGCTTTATTGGTTTAACCTTACGGACTCAGCTATTAGTCACTTTAAATGAATCCCTCGCGATCGCGCGGGGCATTTCAGTTTCCCTTCATCGTACCTTATTTATTGTTCTCCTCTCTTTAGTTGTCGCCGTTTCCATCAAAGCAGTAGGCGTTTTACTCGTGAGTGCCTTTGTGGTGATTCCCGCTTGTACAGCACGATTACTGAGTCGCGGTTTTAGTCATTATGTGTTGTTTTCTGCCAGTTTTGGGGTGTTCTGTGCGGTATTTGGAATTATCTTCTCTGCGCTGTTTGATTTACCTTCGGGTCCGAGTATTGTTGCCACCCAGTTCGGTGTCTTTTTGAGCGCGATCGGATTAAGAAGAGCTTAACTTATTCTGATCTGAGGTGTAGAATATAATTAATTGACAAAAATTCTTAATTAATATGATGAAGGCAGAGCAAAACCCTTTCCCTGCAAAACCATTGAGTTTCACAAAGGAAGCACGCTTCAGCCAAGGACAGCATCTACCGATTTGTCAAAATTGGGCTTGGCTGATTGAAACCGGAGTCGTGAAAACTTATACTTGGAATGAGCAAGGAAACACCATTATTTTGGGCTATTGGGGCAAAGGAGAATTAGTTGGTCAAGCCTTATCGGTGGTTTCTCCCTATCAGGTAGAATGTTGCACCCCGGTAGAAGCACAACAAGTTCCTGCGACACTGTGGTCGAGTTGGGGAGAGTGTTTATCTCAGCGCTGTCAACAAGGTGAAGAATTATTATTCATTCATCGCTGTGAACCCTTGCAAGAACGGTTACGTTTATTCTTATTTTGGTTAGCCCGCAAGTTTGGACAACCCGTCCAAGAAGGGTGGCAAATCTGTTTCAAGTTAACCCATCAAGAACTAGCCGATGCCATTGGGAGTTCCCGTGTGACGGTCACTCGCCTTTTGAGAACGTTAGAACAAAAAGGAGTAATTGAGCGTTTCGGTCGCAATTGTATTGTAGTCAAAGATTAAAAATTAGTTTTCTATGTCTAACTGCTTAGTGATCGAACTAAACAATTTGAATAATTTTTGCCTGTAATAATTGAGCGACTTTCGGGTCATGAGAAGTGACGATCGCGCTCCCACCTTCTTGAGCAAATAAATCTAATCCTGCTAACATTAATTGCAATGATCTTGGGTCTTGTCCCACCGTAATTTCATCAAGCAAACAAACCGTTGGTTGTCGGGCTAAAACCGCAGCTAACGTTAAGCGTCTCTTTTGTCCTCTAGAAAGGGATTGTGGGTGACGATCGCGCAATTGAGCCAGGTTTAATTGGTCTAACCAACGATTAGAAATAGTTTTGTTAATTCCAGCTTGTTTCACTTCTGCTTCAACCGATTCTCCAAATAATTGATGTTCTGGATTTTGTAATACGAAACCAACCATTTTAGCCAGATCAGTAATCGGACGACCCGTTGCTTTTTTCCCGAACAGCCACCAGTTTCCTGTTTGCGGTTGTAATAATCCTGAGAGTAATTTTAAGAGCGTTGTTTTCCCACAGCCATTTTCTCCTTGTAATAAGATAATTTCTCCTTGATACAGTTTTAAATTGGGGAAAGCGGAATAGCCTCCCAAACTCAAATTATCCGTTTCTAAAACTAAAGTTGATTCCGAGGATCCGATGTTTGAATCTAGCTGAAGTTGTGAGGGAAAAGGAGAAAAATGATTAGGCGTTCCCTTTTTTAAATAGCCTTCCTCAAAATAAAAAGCGCGATTACATAAATCTCTCACTAAATCAAACCGATGTTCAACAATTAAAATCCCTTGTCCTTGCGTGGCGCGATCGCCCGAAGGGCGCTGGCAAAGCCAATCGCGCAACAATTGGCGTAACTGGTTACAATTACTTTTATCGAGATAAGCAAAGGGT
This sequence comes from Cyanobacteria bacterium GSL.Bin1, assembly GCA_009909085.1. Taxonomy (NCBI): domain Bacteria; kingdom Bacillati; phylum Cyanobacteriota; species Cyanobacteria bacterium GSL.Bin1. The sequence goes on from JAAANX010000123.1 coordinate 1,938, forward strand.
TCATCGAGTAATAAAATCGATTGTCTCATGATTAAAAGACACGCTAAAACCAGGCGTTGTTTTTGTCCTGCTGATAGACGATCAATTTGCCATCGCGCTTTGGAACTTAGGCCAAATTCGCTTAAAGAATGATCGATAATCAAGGGAATGCGATCGCTGCTAATGTTTAAGTTTTCTAGTCCAAATCCTAATTCTTCCCAAACCGTATCGGTAAAGATTTGCGTTTCCACATTTTGTAATAAAACACCAAAATAATGAGCGCGATCGCGCACTGATTCTTCATTTAAAACTTGGTCTTTTACTAAAATATTTCCTGTTAATTCCCCTTGAACATGAGTGGGAGAAATACCAGCTAAGCAATTGAGGAGAGTACTTTTTCCACAACCCGTTGCACCAGAAATGAGTATAATTTCACCTGGGTGAAGCGTGAGATTAACATAATTCAAAGTGGGGTGAGATTGATTGCTGTAGGTAAAAGTTAAATCACTAATTGTTAACAAAGGGTTAGACATAAAATATTCCCCACAACAATCCGAAACAACTCAGGGTAAATAGAGTATCAGAAAAAGACCAAGTTAGCGGTTGACTCATACTGCGCGGTGAGTCGGGATCGTAACCGCGCGTTTCCAGCCCGATCGCGACTTCATCCGCATAAGAAACAATGCGAAAAATTAAAGGAATAAATAATCCTGAAACTAAATAGCGAGGCTGACGACTTAAATCAATTCCTCGCAACTGATTCGCTTCAATAATGCGGGTGGTTTCTCGCTGCATTAAGGGCAAAAAACGCCACGTTAGCATCACACTTAACACTAAAAAACTGGGAAGGCGTAACACTTGTAAAGCACGGACTAAAGATGCTGGCGGTGTGGTTGCAGAAAGTAATGGTGTGGGGAGAGTAATCGCTAAAAGACGAAAGGTGTTCGCGATCGCGAAATTCCAATCTCCTTGGGATAAACCAACTGCAATTAAAGTAAAAATCATTAGTAGCGCGATCGTTATCAGAATCAAGCGCAGAGTTAATTTAACTTCCCAAAGCATCAGGAAAATAAATACACTTGCCACTAAGCCTGCAGTTTGAATCTCTTGTAAAGCAAAGGCAATACTCGTAAAAACTAAACTAGCTGCAATCTTAGCTAGCGGATTAACCCTGACTAAAAAACTGCGTTTACGAGAGGCAAATGGGTTAAGCATCATAATTTCTTGTTTGTCATCTGATAACGAATGACTAATGACCAATGACCAATAACTAATGACTAACAATTTTCCCTGCTTTTTGTAATTGTGTGACTACCTTTTCCCCTAACCACCAGCCAACTGCACCAGACACTCCAGAAAGAACAGTCATCGGGGCTAAAATCCAAGATTGACTCAACCAAGCAGCAAACGCTTCTCCCGCCACATAAGCGCCAATTAACGCCCCCGCAACAGTCGCACTGCTAAAAAAAAGAATATTCCCCAACAGGCGATCGCGCTTTTTGCGATATCCCCCTCGCGCTAACATGACTGACTCGGTTACTAAAATCGCCACACCCAGAAAGGCAGTAATAATCAGAGAAACACGACTTAGAATCACCGCAAGGGTGCCAATGGTTAACGCAACACTACCACTGCGCTGTAATCTTGCCATCGCCAAGGTGAGAAAAATCCCCGCTAACGGCGCCCAGACAATGGTGCGAATTCCCGGCAACGGAATGGAAATCACCAAAGGAACGGTGACAATACTAGCAATGGCGATGCCAATACTCATAAAAGCAGCGAAGACATAATCTCCTAATTTCCAGGGTTTTCCGTTTTGCGATGACATAAACTTCTCCTAAAACTGACTGCGTAAGCCAAATAAAACCCGTAATCCTGGCGCTTCGGCGGTGGAAGTGGGATAAAAATAGTTCGTATCAAAGAGGTTTTCCACCGACAGAGTCAGTTCTTGTGTGGGGGTGAGTTGATATCCTAAGCCCAGATCAACCACCACTGCGCCCTCAGTTCCTTCACCAATGACACCGTCACTGACTAACACTTCTCCTTGGTCACCGTAGATGCGGGTTTGGAGAAAGCCACTGAAGCGATCCTCTTCGTACAATAAACGCACTAAAGCCGTTGTGGGGAAATCTTCTAGCTGACTCAACGGTTGACCGGAATCATCTTCACTGTCAACAATGGCGAGATTCCCTTCAATTGACCATTGTGAGCTAAACTGATAGCCGAGCTTAAATTCTACCCCTTGGATTAAAATGTCCTTATTGGCTGTTTGCAGGGTGGGACTACCCGGAGGTCCAGCAGGAGTCAAAGGCGCAACCCCGATAAAATTATTGATATCGTTGCGAAAATAGGTCACGCCACCGCTTAAGGTGTCATTATCAAAGTTGAGTCCGATATCGAAATTGTTGGCTCGTTCTGGGTCTAAATCAGGATTAGAGCGCACAACCCCGCGAGTGGGGGCAACAAAGTTTCCGGAAAAGAGGTCTTGCAAGGTAGGCGGTCGAAATCCTTGGGCAAAATAAGCACGGGCTGCTAAATCATCAGTCAGTTCATAGACTAGACCGGCATTAAAGGTAACGGCACTTTCATCACTTTCGTCTCCGCCACTTTCTGTATCAAAAGTATCAAAGCGAATCCCGCCCGCAAGGATTAATTCGTCAGTCGCATCAAATGTTGATTGCAGAAAGACCCCGTTAAAGGTTCGTGTCGCAAGCGGGGGATCGCTTTCTGAAAATTCACTGGGAGGAGAAGGAAACGTTGGATCAAAGAGAACAAAATCTCTCTCTGTATCGGTTTGGGAGGTTTGGGCATCTCGACTGAAATCATAGCCATAGGTGAGAACCCACTCTTCACCAAGATTGCTGGTTCCTTTTGCGGAAAAGCCAAAGGTTTCAGTGAGGGTATCTTGGCTGCTATCGTTAATTTGTACGCCTGTTACGAGGGTTGGCGGTCCAAAGCCGGTAGAGATCGGAAAGGGTCTGGTAATTTCTTGTGTGGAATCAAAGCGGCGATCGCTGCGGAGATAATACCCTTCTAACTCCAACTCAGTCGCCCCTTCTCGGGTGTAGGTTAACGACAGGCGATCCGTATTGCGAAAATCGCTTTCAGCGCGGGTGAAAGGTTCAGTAAAACCACTTAAATCCGCGTCATTTTGCCGGAACAGTTCTCCTCGAATCTCTAGACGATCGCGATCGCTAAAATCAATCCCTCCCGCCGCATAAGCATTGAAGACTTCATAATCAGTCCCCAGCGGAATATCATTACCATCCCCATCTTCCGCATCGCCTCCTGTTCGCGCTGCTAAGCCTAGAACATAGTTTGACCCCGCCACTTCCAAGTTGCCATTGAGTTCGGCAAAACCGCCTCCATAGAGATAGGAACGCACCCCAAATTCCCGATCGCGCCGAGGGGTAGTTGTAATCACGTTGACCACACCACCAAAGGCATCCGCCCCATAAAGAGAGGAAGCAGGACCTTTTAACACTTCGATCCGTTCAATGCGAAAGGGATCAATGGAACCAAAATCGGGACCAAACTCCAGATTTGGTTGACGGTTACCATTAACTAATAAGCCGATGCGTTCTCCTGTAATCCCGCGAATGTTGGCTGAAGCCGTAATCGGTCCGAGACGGTTCAGGGTTACGCCTGGCAGGGTTTGAATCGCGTCTCCAGTATTGCGGATTAACGCCCGTCGCTGATTGAGTTCTTCTTCTGTCACTGTTTCCACGCTGGCTGGGGTTTCTGCAACTGGGGTCGGACGACGCGCACTGATCACAACCAATTCAATAGGCGGAGGCAAAACGGTAACGGTGATTCCAGTGGGGACTTCTTCTAAAAAGATATCAGGTTGCTGATCGTTACCCACCACTTCCACTCGCACCGTCTCATCGTCTAAGGGAAACACCCTAATCGTGGCAATGTCAGGAGTCGGGTTATCGCGGATAAACTGATCCCCTGTTGCGAGGTTAAGTTGCGTATTGGGAAAATCGATCGCGATCGTGGTTTCATTCAAGCGCGATTGTTCCCCAGAAGGGAGTTGAAATTCTCCCGCACCAAGGGTGATCGCCAACCCCCCATCAGCAGTTGCTTCTACCTGCACTTGGGTAATTTCTCTGGTTTGCGCCAAGACAGGCTGCGCGATTGCAGTGATAGCCAATGCACTGAAACTCACCACTGAAAATAAACGGTTCACCTTCACTCCTCACATTCAGACAGGTTTCAATTCTTCTCAATTCCCGAAAGTAGGGATAAATTCTTAGGAAATCCTATCAACTTAACCAAAAACCATCTATGCCGTAGCGGGGGAGGGGGATATGATAAGGGTGAGTTTTGAAGGATTAATTTTACTCATGGCGTTGATTTTAGAGTTACTCGGCTTCAAACTCTTAATGGGACTTTAGCTAAAATCTGGACTCAATCTTGAATCCTTACACGCTACTTTATATTTCAAATATACTTACTTAGTTCTGATAAAACCGTTCTTGACTTTTCTCGCTAATTTTCCAATCTGCATTTTCGCCGCCAATAATGACCTGTTTGACGTGGAGAAAATCTTGACTGAGTTGTCTTAAAGAATTAATCAAAACATCCAATGCTACCGGATCACTCGTTCCCAAATCAAACCAGCAACGTCCCCAAGTTTCTTTATATTCAAACTCGCCCATATTATGCATCACCGACAATAAAGAGTTACTGGCTTGGTCATGATCATATTCCATATAACTGAGGTCAATGCCAGTTTCCATCACTTGGAAATTTTCGGCATTAAATCCCCCTAATTTCCCTAAATAAAACCAAGAATTAAACAATTCCTCAACATATTGACGTTCGGTAATCGAGGGAATGGTTTCAAATTCCAGCCAAATCCAAATATCAAACGGGTTAAACTCACGAAACGTCACTTCCATACAATTATTGGTTAATGATTACATCATCAAAATGAGTGAAATCTAAGTAGCGATCTCCATCAGGCGTATCATAAAAAATATCGACAAATTGATGATTCCATAAAATTTTAGTTGCGGGATACGTCTGACGAGCATGAGTCATTTGCGCTACTGTCTCATCAATGCCACTCAAAGACACTAGAATTTGCGCTTTTGATTGTAACAAGGACTCTGTCGTTTCTCCAAAAAGCGGACTCGTTTCATCAATATTAAAAGGGTGTCTTGTTTCCTTTTTTATCTAAATGGGGGGGTCGGGGGGCAATAATACCCCCACCATAATCTTTGATTTAGTGGGGGAGGATGTCACCTCTTAAGCTCCGATTAGACAAGTATTTTGAGATTTAATGAAAAAATGTAACGATAGTATTGACAAAACCCCACTGCCCCAGAAAAGTCCCCCGAAAGCCTATGCACTGGAGCACTACCAGCAGGCTCGAGACTCTCGGATTGACTTCTTAAAGGGGGTGACGTTCTCATGATGAGACCATTGACTGTGGACGATAGAGTTTTCTACACCACTCAGGGGTTTTGAGTCAAAACTTGTGCGCGTGCAGGACCTCAGCCTCACAGAGATAGGTGATACCCGAATAATCCTCGAAAAACTGCGCTGCCACCTCATCCGAAATCTTCAGAGCCATCTCCCGAGTGGGAGTGAGCACCTCGAACTTGATATTTGATTCGGTGTCACCAACGGTGGGTTGTCCCGACGAGCGGACATTGCGACTCCCTTTCCCACCAGTCTCCAACACAGTGTAACCAGTCGCTCCGGCTGCGTCGATGATCTTAGCGACCTTTTTCAGCAGCAACTTTTCCGTGATGATGACAAGCTTGTTGGCTTGCTTGGTCATATGGCTTACCTCCTTATACATGTATGGATTGAACTATGAGGTCGCCGGGTTAGGGGAGCACCGGCAACCGCGACTGAGCTGAAATTAGCTACCCCCCATCAGCGCCTGGGCAAGCCCGATGAACAGCGGTATGCCAATGGCAAGGGCAACGGGCGTGCCCACGGCTGTGGACGAGCCGATGTACGCCGAAGGATTCGCCTTGGGAATGCCAGCTCGTAAAGTAGGTGGACCTGAGATGTCTGAACTCGATGCAGCGATGACCGACAGAAGCACGACGCCGCCCGGGCTGAATCCCGTAGTAATGTGGGCAACATAGCCGAGACCAAAGCCAATAAGCCCATGCAGCAGCGGGGCGACCAAGGCATATATGGCATACCATTGAGCCACCTTGCGCAGCTCGCTGATCCGGGCCCAGGCTTCCATGCCCATGATCAGCATCAGGATCGACAGAAAGCCACGGAAGAGGGGATTGAAGAAGCTCTCATAGACACTTTCTGGACGGGTGAGTAGGCCGAGAGCGAGACCAAGCAATAGGGCGGATAGGGCAGAGCCCTGGAGGCTTTCCTTTACGATGGGCCAGATCTCAACCCGCTTGCCTTGCTGCTCGCGATACTCCTGCCTGGTGGTGGGATACTCTGGCGGGTTGCTCGGATACCCGCCTGCGTTAGCGCCCTGCTCACTGAAAACCTCACCGGCAGCAACCCGTTGCTTGCTGAGAGATTCCTGCTGGCTGAGAACTTCGCCGGCGGTCTCGCGTTGTTTGCCGACATAAATGCTAGCCAAGACGATCGCGGTGACCAGCGCTGGAATGTCCATAAAGGGATAGAGTGCGGCGGACCAGGCTTCGTATGACATGCCTTCCGATTCCAGCATCGTTATGCCGGCGGCGAGGGTAGAGCCACTCACCGCCCCGAACAAGCCCCCGGTGGCAA
>JAAANX010000124.1 GCA_009909085.1 Cyanobacteria bacterium GSL.Bin1
ATCTGGAAGTGTTTACTCGCTAACCGCTCATGGCTCTATTCGCAGCTACGGGGAGGTTATCTCTCCCCAATCCCCCACCTCACGAAGTAGGTGGGGGTCATTGAACAATGTCAATCCGAGAAGTCTTGCCGTGCTGGGGATAATCTAAGGTCCCGAGTTCCCCTCCAAACGCTTTGACAATGCTTTGCAGTCCTAAACAAACGCCGAAAATTGGCAGTTCGCGTTGGACACATTCAAGGACGGTTTCGGGAACGCCAAAATCACTGGGTTTGCCAGGTCCAGGCGATAACACCACCAGATCGGGCGCTTCCTGATCAAACACTGATGGGGGAAAACCGTGACGCAGGGTAGTGACACTTGCCCCAGCTTGACGCAAGTAGTTTGCTAACGTGTGTACGAAGGAGTCTTCATAGTCAATCAGCAGCACTCGCTTTTGAATTTGGGATTGAGGGGAAACGTCATTGCTAATATGGGCTTTGGTTGTTTTCCCCGTCTCGCAGGTCTGACGGACGACACAAGCCTCCGAATTGGATTCGGAGGACGCGTCCTTACAAGCATTGCAAAGGGTCTGAACAAGAGCAGCAGCTTTGGTGTGGGTTTCCTGTTCTTCGGCGGTCGGATCTGAGTCATACAGAACCGTTGCTCCTACCCGCACTTCGGCAATTGAATCTTTAAGCCGCATTGTCCGCAGGGTTAAGCCTGTATTGATGTCGCCGTTAAAGGCTAAATAGCCGACAGCCCCGCCATACCAGCGCCGAGGGCTTTGTTCGTACTCCTCAAGGAACTGCATGGCAGACCGCTTGGGCGCACCTGTCACCGTGACCGCCCAGGTGTGGGTGAGAAAAGCATCTAGGGCATCAAATTCAGGACGTAGGATTCCTTCCACGTGATCGACGGTATGGATGAGGTGGCTGTACATTTCTAGCTGACGGCGACCAATGACCTTTACCGAGCCCGGCTTGCAAATCCGCGACTTGTCATTGCGGTCTACATCAGTACACATCGTTAGCTCTGCTTCTTCTTTATGAGAGTTGAGAAGTACACGAATTTGAGCAGCATCACTAATTGCATCGGGACCGCGACCAATGGTACCGCTAATCGGGCAGGTTTCGACACAATTGCCCTCGACGCGCACAAACATTTCTGGAGAAGAACCGATGAGGTATTCTCCTCCCAGATTAAGTAAGAAACCGTAGGGACTGGGATTGATTTGCTGTAAAATACGGAACAACTCTGTAGGCGATGCGACGCAACCTTTATAGAAGTTCTGACTGGGAACAACTTCAAATAAATCGCCGCGACGGAAGTACTTTAAAGCTTCGTTCACTTTCTCAGCGTACTCGCCCGGTAGGTGGTCCGATTCGTGTTCCGGGGTTAGCCGCTCTCCTCGGTAGTCAATCCACTCGCCAGTACGAGGTATTCCATGAGTACTGCCGTGTTCGGTTTCAAATTCGTACTGATATCGGTAGGCTTGCTTAAGATAGTAGTTAACAACAACCAGCTCGTCAGGCAGATAGAGTAGCAAATCTCGTTGATCGGCAGCGCGATCGCGCTGTTTAGCAATTGACTCGAATTGGAAGACTAAATCGTAGCTAAAGGCTCCATAAAGTCCTAGGTTTTCGTCTTCGTTGCTGTAGAAAGCTTGAGAAATTTCGCGGACCACACTAAACACAGACGGTTGCTTACTTCGTTCCTCTTCGGCAAAAAACTGGGTTGCTTGCTGAATGGAACCAACCAGACGGTCGTCCTCTAATGAAACTTCTCGAAGTTGCGGATGTCGGCAAAGGCACTCCGCTAAGTAAGGCAAAAGAACTCTGCCCCGTTCGTTGAGCGCTTTCAACGTAAAGTCGCGATCGCGCGTTGCCAGCTCTAGAGGCGGATTGACAAATCCAATTGCCCACCATTTATATCGTCCGGGATATTCATAGCTACTTGCTAATAAGCCTCCTCGTTGAGAATCTAAACACGACAGAACGGATTCTATAGCATCGTCTATTGGCATCTCAGTGGCAGAGCGAGAGACGTGAATGCCGCCCTGGGTCGTGTAGCAATGGGAATTCAAAATCATAGAAAAATTCCATACTGTTATGAAGACCTAAATACAATTGACCCTTTACAAGAGCCAAAGTATTAGAGTAAATTAGATAAGCTCATTTCAGGCACTACAACAGTAATGCAAGTGCAGATGTGTTACAACATAACAGTTACTTGAGTGATTCTTTAATAAACAATCTTTAGGGCGGATTAACAATTTTTTTGCTTTTTAACTTTTGTATCACTAGATACGTTTCAATCTTTAGATTTCACTCTATTCTTCTGTTAAAAATCTGTCTTTAGAAAGAAGCGCGATTTAATATTTAAACTTCTATCATTTTGTATCAAATTAACATCAGCTAAGCCTACTTGGCGTAGCAATTATTTTTGCTGTTGGTGTTATTAATACTAAAAACAATAAACGAAACAAAAGAAAGCTCAATCAAAAAATTCTTCATTGTTTCCTCACTTAAGATTGCTTATGGTTTCAGGTGAAGCAAATTTGACATTGTTCTGAATTCTTGATTTCCAAGAGTGAGGGTTGATGCGCTTTTAAATAGACAACGCTTAATGGTGATTGCTAGTAATTACGCGGTCGTACTTAATAGAAGCTTTGGTAATCGCGTTCTCCAACTCTGTCAGTGCAATGGGGTGCGATTGGCATTAGCAGGAGCTTGATAGCGTTTCTGACGATTTTTACAGGCATTTATTTCAAACTTATGGAAGAAACACTGAACGGCTCGACAACCGAACCAGCATCGGGTCCGAATACGGGAGCCGAGAATGGTGAAAATCCGTTTGCCGGGGATGGCAACGCCTTTGCTAGCGGCTTTGGAGGTGGCGTTTTCGGCGATCCTCTGGCGCCGGCTGACGGCTACGAATATGACTTCGGCTCAGATGCTGAGGGAGGAGGTTTGTCCATGCGAACCCCCTTCGATGAGCTACTAGAGTTTGAGGAGTTCGACAATGTAGGTGACATTTTTGGCGCTGGTATGGGAGATAATGCTTTTGCCGGCGGTGCTCCGACTGGTGAAGGGGTATCCTCCAATACTGATGGCGGTACCGCTCCTGCTGGGAACTTGTCTTTCTCTGACGGCGATAGTGCTCCTGAAGGCAACAGCAATAATCCCTTCAATCCCAATACCGACGGTAGCCCCTTTACCGACAGTGATGACGTTGCTGATGAGACTGCCGACGGCGTGGAAGAGATGTCCTTTGGTGATGGGGGTTCAATGATGAACGCCGATTTCAGTAGTATTGACACGGGGGTTGGCAATACCGACAACGGGAATGGCAATAACTTTCTCGGCGATGCTGAAGGAGAATCTGGCAGCAACAACCAGGCTGACGGCAACGGAAACTGGTTTTACGGAAATGACAATCTTGCCGAAGGTAACGGGAACTGGAGTTTCGGGGACGGCAACCAAGTTAACGGTAACGGGAACTGGAACCTAAATGAAGCAGGGGGTACTCCTTTCAACTCCATTTTTGAAGGGGAAAATAATCCTCTTACTGGCGGCAATTCCCTAGGATTTGGCGGCGAAGAGAGTGCTTCACTTGATGAAATGGGTGGCAATAACCCCGTTTTGGCTGGTGGTAGTACGACACCAACCCCAGTTGGCGATGGTGAAATACCAGACACAGCTGAAAATCCAACTGGCAACCAAAATACTGTGAACGGTAATGGTAACTGGAATTTTGGTAGTAATAACGATATTTCTGGAAACGGTAACTGGAACTTTGGCGACGGCAACATTGTTACCGAAGGTAACGGCAATTGGAATCTTGGAGATAACAACGAAGTTAGCGGCAACGGCAATCGTCCGAGCGGTAACGACAACAGTATCTCTGGTAACAGTAATCGCGTTACTGGCGACGGTAACAGCATTAACGGGAATCGCTTTGAATTAGACGAAGACGATTTAAATATCTTTGGTAATGCTGATCGCTACTTCCAAACCGATGCAGACGGCAATGTCTCCTTAGTTAGCGATGAATCGGCTAGGGATCCCAACTACACTTTTGACTTCAGCGGTGTGGTTGGAGCCTCTGAGGATGGCGAAGTAGACGAACTCCTAAATGGAGGCGAGCTGTCCGGAGATAACAATCCGGCAGGACAAGAAACAATTGAACAGGTTTACGAAAGCTTGAATAGCACTGGCATGGGTTCTTTACCAGGTAGTAGCGACGCTGTAGATGGTGCGACGGGAATCTTCCCAGAAGGGGAAGTTCCTGCAGATGCCTCTCCTGAGGGTCTACCTGTTGCCTAAAGTGGTAACTCTCAGAGAGCTACTGAGGCGCGATCGAGCAAGTCTTTCATAACTTCTGTATTCCGTACTCTTAGGCTGCAAAACAACAAATTGACAATTTCGTAACGTTTTAAAGGATTGAAAAATGGCATTTGGTGATAATTCTGGCAATTTCGGCAGTGGCTCTATGGGCAGTGCTGGCGGTTTCGGTGGCGGTTCTATGGGAAGTGCTGGCAATTTCGGCAGCGGCTCTATGGGCGGCGATGCTTCTGAAAATGAAAACCCCGCATACGATTTCAGCGCTTTCGGAGAAGGCGATACTGAGGGAGGGCAACCCAATATTGGACCTTTCTCCCGCTTACTCGACATTGAGGGCGTTGATGGCGTAGAAGATATCTTTGGTAACGTCGGCGGTGGCGGCGGCGCTATGGGCGGCGCTGGCGGTTTCGGCGGTACTGATGGTGCTAGCGGGGATAGTCCCTTTGGTAGTGGTGCTGGCGGTTTCGGCGGCGGTGCTCCAAGTGAAGATGGGGGAGACTCAGCAATGGGAGGCTCTGAAGGCAGCGCTCCCAGTGGCAATCCCTTTGCTAATTTCGATCCTCTCCAGGAGGGCAATCCTTTTGTTGAAGGAGACGAGCCTGATGTTTCGTTCAGTGGCGGTGCTGGTGGTTTCGGGGGTAGTACTTCTGCGACCGATAGTGCTGGGGAAAACCCCTTCGGCGGTGCTTCTTCTGGAGTGCCTGATGAAGGTTCATTTGCTATTGGTGATGCTGGCGACTATGTGGTCAGAAATGAAAATGGGGAATGGTTCATCAGTGATGATGACATCGCTAGCGAAGAAGACACTTCTCTGACTAACCCAGAAATTCCCGGTGTCGATGCTGAAGCTAGCGGCAATCCTTTTGGCGGTAGTCCTTTTGAATTCAACCCGACAGCAGATGTGCCCGAAACTTCTGACATTGCTGTAACAGATGGCACACCCGCTACTGGTACTTTCCTTGAGGGCGAAGTTCCCGAAGATCTTACTGACGAGGAACTTGCCGTTTCTAGTGAAGTCGCTGACAGCGAAGAGGCGCCTGCTGAAGATAGTAACTCTTTTGGGGGTAATTTTATGGATATGGAATCTAATTCTAACTATGTCTGGAATTATGATTTTCCTGACTCTAGCAGTCCTAACCAAGATTCTCCCGCCAGCGATAGTAATGCTCCCGAATTCGTAGATGGAAACCTTGTATTTGAAGGACTAGACTTTGAAATTCCTCTCTTGGACGAAGAAGGAAACATCGATCCTTCTGTGGATTCTGTTTCTCTAGATAGCGAGGGAACACAGGAAATCCCCGAAGGTATCAATGTTCCTGTCGATGAAGATGGCGAACTAGACTTATCTGCTATTGATGCTCCTGTCCTCAATGAGGATGGCGTGTTAGAAATTGGCGATGAGATCGAAATTCCTCTGTTTAACGATGGGGGCGAACTAGATATAGATTCTTTGATTGGGGGTCCTGTTAGTGTCGGCGACGGACTTGCCTTTGGTGAAGATGACGGTCTCGGCGGTCCTAACCTGAATGAGGGTGGCGTACTGGAAATCTCTGAGAATATTGAATTTTCTCTCTTCGACGAGGAAGGCAATTTAGACCTGCTCGGTGTTGGTACGCCTGTCCTTGGAGACGATAACGTGCTACAAGTTCCCGGTAGCTTTGAGATTGACCTTTCTGAAATCGTCGCCGACGATTCAGTTGTTTAAGCTAATTCCTTAGCAAGCGCCAATCTAATCACTTAAACAAACTCGGATCGCATTGCAGATTGGGCAGTGCGATCCTGCTAATATCCCTTCACATCAATCAGAATTTTCTCACTACGGCTAAATCAACGCCCGATTCCTCTCGGTAATCAAATAAGAAGCAATAAATAACTAATAATCTTATGCAACTATCCTCATCTAAAGCAAAGGAAACTCCTGATAGAGACACTAACGGCACCAAGGCAACCGCAACCCAAATTCAGAAACCCGAACCGGAAATTCCGCAACTGACTGTAGCTCAGGCGCTTGTCAACGTCCTTGAAAACTTGGGAATTAAAGAAGCGTTTGGCGTCTCTGGCGGCGCAATGGCGACCGTGTGGGGCGCTCTGTCCAATAGCCCCTCAATTGACGTACTGCACTGCCGCCACGAAGGAGGAGCGGCTTTTGCGGCCACTGAGGCTCACTTTGCCAACGGTCGCCCGATTATTGTCTTTACTACCGCCGGTCCAGGCATTACCAACGCTCTCACCGGACTGCTAGCAGCACGGGATGAAGGAGCCAAAGTCATTCACCTCTCAGCTTGTACCTCAGCCCCGCAGCGCGGGCGCTGGGCCATTCAGGAAACGAGCGACCAGACAATTCCTAAAGGCGGAATTTTTACCGCTGGTGCTTTGTTTAACTATGCAACGATTTTAGAATCCCCTCAGCAGCTCCCCCAAATCGCCCGCAGATTGGCACTTGGGTTGGCACAGCCGGGTAGCTTTGTCGCTCACATTAGTATTCCGACTAGCATTCAGTCTACTCCGATTGAAACTCCTATTCCTGAAGTTAACCTCGCTCCTGCACTTCCTGTTCCCAGCCCCGAAACGGTGGCGATGGCAGCACAGCTACTTTCGGAAGGACCCTTTGCCATCTGGGCTGGTTTTGGCGCGCGGGGAGCTGCCGCAGCAATCCGCGAACTGGCAGAAAAAACCGGTGCCGCTGTTATGTGTTCTCCTCGCGGCAAGGGCATTTTTCCCGAAAATCATCCCCAATATGTGGGTATAACAGGCTTAGGCGGACACGAGTCAGTGATGAACTATATGCAGGAGCAATCGCCTCAACGCCTTCTGGTACTAGGAACTCGCCTTGGTGAACCGACTTCCTTCTGGAGTAAAGAGATGGTTCCCCCTAAGGGGTTTATTCATGTCGATGTCGATCCGAAAGTTCCGGGGGTCGCTTTTCCGTTTGCCGAAACTCTCCCCGTTATCTCGGATATCAATATCTTTGTGGAGGCATTGCTTAAGCACTTCCCCGAGCGAAACGAGCAAAACATCGTTCTACCCAATCCCGAACGGGATGAGATTGCTCCAGCTGAAAGCAACTTAGTGAGACCAGAAATCTTAATGCAGGCAGTTCAGCGCATTGTCGTTGAGGGCAGCGATGCAGTGGTTCTGTCTGAGTCGGGAAATTCTTTTACCTGGACCACTAATCTGCTAAGATTCCCCCAAGCCAATCGCTACCGAGTCAGTACGGGGGTGGGCTCGATGGGACACAATGTGACTGGCGTTGTTGGCGCTGCGAGAGGACGTAATGGTAAAGCGGTTGCGGTCGTGGGCGATGGCTCGATGCTGATGAATAGCGAGGTTAGTACAGCCGTTAAGTACGAGCTTCCGACCGTTTGGATCGTTCTCAACGATGCTTACTATAACATGTGCAATCAGGGTATGGCTCTCCTCGGGATGAAAGGACCCGATGCTAAACTGCCAGATACGGATTTTAGTTTGGTTGCTCGCGGCATGGGTGCTGAAGGTATCCGCGTAGAAGTTGAGGCTGGGCTTGAGGAAGCCCTAGAGAAAGCAATGGCGGCGACGGGTCCGGTGGTCGTTGATGTTGCTATCGATCCAACTCGCTTTGCGCCGTCTAAAGGACGCAACAAGAGCCTCAGCGCTCAAAGCGCTAAATCGACTCAGCAGGAAAAGAAAGAAAAGCAAGTTTCCTTTCCGCTAGTCTAAGTCTTTGCCAGAAGCCAGTTTTGTCGGGTAACAAGAAACCTATCTCAATATCCACGGGGAACAGAAAGTTTTAGTCACCCAACGCACCCCAGCGCGATCGTCACTGACCAAGGGGGACGCACCTGCCACGCTGCGATTGTGGAAGCTGGCATTGATTCGATGAGTCTCAACCCCGATTCGGTTTTGAAAACGATTTTGAAGATTGTGGAGGTGGAAAGCAGGTTTAGGAACGTTCTGTTCTTTTTCTTTGCTCGTTTAACCAGAGTTGTTGATTTCTTGAACTTGAAATTGAACAACTCTGTTTTTGTTTTTTTACGCCATATCTTAGCGTAAACTCATATGGCAATTCTTGAACTCATGAGTTGCACCCTATAGTTCTCAGGACTTAAACCTCTTTACCTATATTTTTGTACCTCGCCGAACTGGGACCTGCTAAATACAGTCGAGTTATGCCAGCTTATTTAGCAATCTACGTAAGTTTAGCTAAATTTTTTAGTCGTTCATCTAAAAAATCGTCACTTTATCGAAAGATAGTTAATTGGCATGGCCGATTACTTCCTGTAGCATTTTAGATTAGAAAAGTTTAGAACTTATTGAGGTTTGTCTCAAAAAAAACAATTTAGGACTGCTATAGACGACAAAAAATAGGAAAAGACAAACTGGCTTTTCTTAATTCAACTGCCAAACGCTTGAAATCCCTTACTTAGTAGTAACTAATAAACTTCTTTAATGACTAATAACAACACTCAAGTATTAGCTGAATTAGGTTTAGAAGGAGAGCAGCGTGGAGCTTTTTGAAACTGTTACACAAATGGGTCACGAACAAGTCCTGTTTTGCCACAATCCAGAACAAAACTTAAAGGCAATAATTGCAATTCATGATGCCAGCCTGGGTTCAGCAATGGGAGCGACTCGCTTGTGGCCATATGCTAGTGAAGCCAATGCTCTGCGAGATGTTCTTTGCCTTAGTCGCGGCATGACCTATAAAGCAGCCTGTGCTAACATTCCCGTCGGTGGCGGCAAAGCCGTAATTATTGCCGATCCGCAAGCTAAAACCAGCGAGCTTTTGAGAGCCTATGGACGCTTTGTTAACAGCTTGAACGGACGTTTTATCACTGGACAAGATGTCAATCTTTCTCCCGTCGATCTGCGGGAAATCTACCAGGAAACCAAGTATGTTGTTGGAATATCGGAAAAATCTGGAGGACCTGCTTCTCTAACCGCACATGGAGTCTTGTTGGGTATGAAAGCAGCAGTAGAGTTTGGCTTACAAAAAGGACTTGACGAACTTAAAATTGCTGTTCAAGGACTAGGAAATGTTGGCAGCAATTTGTGTCAGCTTCTCTACGAGAAGGGAGCAACGCTTTTTGTCACTGATATTAATCCAGAAAGAACGGCAAAAATTAAGCGTCTTTATGGAGCTACAGTTGTAGACCCTAATGAGATTTATACTCTCGATGTTGATGTCTTTTCACCCTGTGCTTTAGGAGCAATTTTAAACGACTCAACTATTCCTTTACTCAAAGCCTCAATCGTTGCTGGAGCCGCTAATAATCAGCTTGAAAACGAACAGCAACATAGCAAACTCCTTAAATCTAAAGGGATTTTTTACTGTCCCGACTACGTTATTAATGCTGGAGGCTTAATTAACGTTTACAACGAAATGATTGGCTACGAGGAAGACAAAGCCTTGAAACAGCTAAACGGCATTTATGACAGCTTGCTGGAAATATTTAACATTGCCAAGCAACAGGACATAACCAATTTTGAAGCTGCTCAAAAATTAGCGGAAGAGCGCATCAAAAAAGCCAGATTGCAAAAAGCGACAAAGGAACACTAACAAAAGGATAAATTAATGGAAGAAAATACCTTTGCCACATCTGCATATATTGCCACATCTCCTGAAACAGCTTTTGATTATCTCTCTAGCTTAGAGAATCTGGGTAACTGGACACTCTATAGTCGCATGATCGAGAAAATTGATGAAGATACTTGGTTAGGCACTGCCTCTGGCTATCAAAACAATCTTTACTACCACGTCAAACGAATAGAAAATCCCTTCTTTCGCGGTATTGAATGGCACTGCGGCTTCGAGTACAAAAAATATTTTCAGGTTTATCCCGTTTTCCTTTTTTCCCCAGAGTATATTGAGCCGGGTATGGACGAACCAGGAGTTTATTTTCACTGGCTCAGCTTTGTCGATCCCAAACGGCGAACGCCAATGATCATGCAGGGGATTGAAACAGTCCACACTTCCGAATGTCGCTCTTTAAAGGCGATTTTGGAGCGCAACGCTGGCATAACCAAAGCCGCCAAAGGACTCTATCAGATTGATACTGATACTATCTATGTCAATGCTCCCATCCAGCTCGGTTTTGAATACCTGCAAGATCTGCGCAACATGGAAGACTGGGCGCATTTTCTCCGTGCCAATGGCGAAATTGCCCCAGATTCAGGTAGCTTCCTCGATGAATACAGTCAGAGGGTAGAAGTTAGCCTGCGGACTCACGACTTCAATAACTATTACCTAATCGAACAAAACTTTTACTACCCCGATGATGACTTCACCCAGCGTTGCCCAACCGTAATTATTCCCTGCTCATACGCTTTTGGCGACCCGGATGCTGAAGGATTCATCCAGCACCGGATTACCTTCTGGCCCGTTCATCAGTCCCTGCGTCGCGGCAAGCTGCAGATTCAGGACTACGGTGCTGAAAGCATGAACGTTAAGCGATTGCTGGAAGCCAAAGCAGGCAATACAAAGACGTTTGCCCAAGGGATGAGCTATAAACCGGCTGATTCTAAAGCAACCGTAGCTTCTGCCTAAAGCTGATTGAACCTCGCAAGGTTGCGATGCGACCCCCCGTCGCCCTTATGACAGGACGTATGAACTCCCTTAATCTTACGACCTTAAGTCGAGATATCTGCAAACGCTAACGATTGGTACTATTTAATCCCGCATAAAAGATAAAACTCAAGCAAATAACTTGCTCATGTTTATTAAAGCGGAATTAAGCCAATAAATAAGTCATTATCATCGCTTATCCCCTGTATTAGGGATCGATAAAATATGCCTTATTAACCATTTAATAGATAAAACTTTGAACGAACAAACTCCCCCCATGAATGAAATGGACGAAACTTTGAACGAACAAATTCCCCCGATGAACGCTACGGACGAACAAACTCCTCCCATGAATGAAATGGACGAACAGACTCCCCCAATGAACGCCGCACCGGGCGACGAGGATGTGATCCCCGGCCTTCCGGCGCAATACTCCAGCGGTAATGCCGGATTTTTTAACCGCCAGAACGAGTCCGTACCGACTGCAGTAACTGTCGGTCCCGACGGCGCACTTTACGCCTCCGAGCTAAGCGCATTGCCCTACCCCGAAGGCTATGCTCGTGTGCTGCGCGTCAGCGATCCTGAAGGCTTTGCTAGCTTCGACGGACGTACTCCCGGGGGCATTAGCCAGATCTACGCCAGCGGCTTCGAGCAGATCAACGGTCTAACGTTCGATGAGGATGGGGCACTTTATGCCCTCGAATACGTCAACGGTAGCACCGTTTACGATCCCGCCCTCTCTACAGAAGACCTGCCGCCGAGCCGCTTGATTCGGGTAGACCCAAATGGCACGCGCGAGCAGATTTCGGGTGAAGAGCTGCGCTTCGGCAACTACGTGTTTGCGCATGAGGGCAAGGTTTATGCTGCGATCGGCAACGGCGACATCGACGAGGGTCAGGTGCTTGCCTACGATCAAGATGCTGAGACCGGCGAGTGGTCATACGAGGTCGTGGCGGAAAACCTTAATAACCCCCGCGGCATGGATATCGGACCCGATGGCAACCTTTACGTTCTCGAATCGGGCAAGGGCACGCCAGCGGACGATCCAAACGTTGAGGACGCTTTGAGCGTTCAATTCATTCCGGGTTTGGTCAGCCAGCGCGCTGGCTACACTGGTGCGATTAGCAAGATCGACCTTGAAAACGGCGGCCAAGAGAGGCTTTACGAGGGTTTGCCTTCGACCATTGAATACGATCCGAATACCGGTGAAGACCGCATTCTTTCTATCGGTCCGAACGGTCTGGCGATTGATGACGATGGTACAGTGTGGATCGCCTCTGGTGGCGGTCTCTCAGACGAAACTGCCGAGGCTTTGGGTGAGTTCGGCGAGGGTCTGCGTGGCGTGTTAAAGCTGGAAGGTTTGTTCGGCGACAATCCCTCGGAGGCGACCTGGTCCCCGGCGTTCGATACGGTAGAATACGCCCTCGAAAACAGCCCCGACGGGGCAACCACCTTGTTCAATACACAGAGCAACCTAAACGATATCGAGATCGGCCCCGACGGCAACCTTTACGCCGTCGATGCAGCACGTAACGTGATGTATGGCATCAGTCAAGACGGTGAAGAGGTCGAAAGCGTCACCGTACTGCAAAAGACTCCGCCAGTACTTACCCCACCGCAATACGGCTTGGTTACAGAGGCGGGTGGCGATCCGAGTGCCGACTACCGCGTCGAAATCGCCGAGCGGACATTTAAAGGCGAGAACGATCTACCCGACACCCCAGGTCGGCAGCAGGCACTTGAAATTAATGGTGAAGCACCTGATGGTGAGATGCCTGAAGCACCCGATAGTGAGATGAACCCTCCTGATGGTGAGATGCCTGAAGCACCCGATAGTGAGATGAACCCTCCTGATGATGAGATGCCTGATTCTTCCTATGAATGGGACTTCTCTTCTTTTGAAGATTCTGGTAGCGACAGCGACGCTCCTGCTTCTGATAATGATTCTACCAACTCCGCACCCGATTTCAGCTTTTTTGAAAACATGGCTGGAGGAGATCTAGACGGGTTATTAGAGGAAAGTCCCTTTGGAGCAATGTTAGATATTCCTGGCATTGAGGGCGCGGAAGATATCTTCGGTAGCTTTGGTGGTGGTGCTGGCAATTCTGGTGACGGCGGTTTCTTTGGTGGTACTGGCGGTTTCAGCGATGGCGTTCCTTCTAGCGATACGAATGGTGAAGCGTCTAGTTATACCTATGAATGGGACTTCCCATTTAATGAATCTGATAGCAGTAATGGCGAAGATGCTACGATTGGCAGTATTAACTACACTATTAATAACCTGTTTGTCTTTGGCGATCGCCAAGAAGACGGTGCCGAGTTCGGCAGTAACAGCAAAAACGGCACGAATGGTGAGATGCCTGAAGAAATGAACGGCGAAATACCCGAAATGAACGGTGAAATGCCTAGTTCTCTCCCTCAAGATTCTTCTCCTGAAGCAGAATCTGTTAGCGACAACGGCGAGGTGCCTTTACGGGGCGAGGATGCCACAATAGGCAGCGTTTTGGGCGAAGCTGGCGTACCAGGAAATTTCTCCGACGTTGACGGCGAGGCGCAGTCGCCGACTGCTAATGAGGATCTGGTCGATGAGGGGCAAATCGCGGCGGACCGCCCAACCCCAGGCGACCCAATGCTGGAGCCTCAGGCACCGGCAGATGATCTGCCAATGCCCGAAGCTAACGCAGGCGAGGGTGTTGATCTGCCTGATGACGCTGAAATTCCCATGACTACAATGGCAGACGGTCCTCCAAATGAGGTGCCTGGCTTGGATCCGACGATGCCCCCGCCGGACGACTCGAACGCAAATGACTTTGACCCGCTTAACCCTCCCATGCAGGCGGAACAGAGCGTGCTGATTCCTGGTCCAGTCGATCCGCTTGCACCTGTTGTCACTGAGAGCAATCCGTTTGCGGACTACTTCGACCCGTTCTTCGGTGTGTATTTACCGGCGCAGGGAGAAGAGCCGGTGCTTTCTGATGGTGAGGGCAGCTACACAGTCGACGACCTGTTCGTGTTCGGCGATCGCCTGACCGAGAACGGCGGCGAGTTCGGCAAGAACGCTGTCGGTGAGAGTACGGGCGCAAACCCACCTTACGATGCCGCACCATACTCATCACTCGGCAACTTCACCGACGGCTTAAACTGGACCACCTACCTCGCACGCATCCTGGGCGTCGAGGACTATGAGGAACAGGACACCAACTTCAGCTACCTCGACGCTACAGCTCGCGAGTTGGACAACCCGACCGACCCGTTCGGGGAGGCGACCGAGTTGAACACCTTTGCGGGACAGATTGATGCCTTTGAGGAGACCTCCGGCACATTTGACGAGGACGACCTGGTGGTCGTTAACTTCGGCGGTAATGACTTGACCTTACCGCCGGAGGAAGGTGTCCCGCCGGAGGAAGCGGCACAGCAATCAATTCAAGCGACTGTCGACGGCATTGCGCGCCTGCAAGAATCGGGTGCCGAAAACTTCTTGGTCGGGTTAGTTCCGCCGGTGGAGCTGGCGCCGATCTTTAGCGACGAAGAATTCCTAGACCTTCTTGGCGTGGAGCCAGGCTTCTTTGACCCAGTGGTTGAAGAATACAACCAAGGTTTAACAGCCGCGCTGGAGACCTACGAGGCAGAGTCGGGTGCGAATGTCGAGATCTTTGACGTCAACGGGCTGTTTGATGCCATCGCCGCTGAGCCGGAGGCGTACGGCTTCGTCAACGTGGACGAGCCGGTCTTGAGCAGCCGGACGCCGGTGACTGGTGAACCGCCCGAATACAATCCTGCGATCGTGGGAGAGGATCCGGCAGTGCAGCACGCAACGCTGTTCCTTGACCCGTACTTCCACCCAACTGCCCTCGGCCACTCGATCATCGCCGAAACGGCGCGGGACGAGCTGCTCGATCTGGGTCAGGAGCAACTCGGCGGCGAAATGCTTGACAACATAAATGTAGATTCATCGATTATCTAGGGCTTGCTGAATAAAACGGAAACCCTAACCCAATGGGGTTTTTAAGCCTTAATTCCTCTAAAAAGTGCAAGGGAATTGAACAATCAAGGCGGAAAGACCTTGCACTTTCCAAAAAAACTTCTTAACTTTCCCTACGTTCCTTTTTTATCTGTTCCCTGTTTTCTGACCGTACTGATGTTGCTCAATCTGCGAAACGAGGCTAAATAACAATTTAAAGTGATAAATACTTGTTGCTTTGAATAATTTAAGTTAGAATTACTCAAGTACACTAAATATTTTTAGGTAAGTGTTTGCGAGGAGGTCAAGCTTTAGAAGTACAGAGAAATCCTTAAACCTTATAAATCAAGGAAGGAATTTTGCTGAAACATGAATGATGTTTTTTTTCTCTAAATTCCCATAAAAAATGAATCATTATTCTTAAATTTAAAATTTTTTGTCATGTATCTTAATAACTGAATTTTGATATTAGATCACTCTATATGATTTAGAGGTTATGGTTAAAAATCTAGATCGATCAATTACACTGCCCAGAATTAGGCAAATTAGCAATGAACTCCAAAATTGGCTATCTCATCAAATAGAACCAACAGCTTGGAATTGGCTGGTTCAAAGCATCCAACAATTGCAAGAGAAGGGTTCGGAGGTGACTTTATTTACAAAATTTAGTGCAGCTTCCCGCTATCTCGGTAAACTCGACTTACATTTGACACCAAACGATTTATCGAAAGCCCATGCTCTTCGTTCGGGATGGACTCCTAAAAATTGGAGTGTTGATCAAGCAGCACGAACTCTTTTGTTGCTGAGCTTTTCCTCAGAGAATGCGGATCGCTACGAAAAGGCAATCGAAAAACTCTTTTCTGCTGCCGATGTCGCCGAACAAGTCGCTTTATATCAAAGTTTACCGTTGCTGCCTTATCCCACACGCTTCAAAGCAAGGGCGATTGAAGGATTACGAAGTAATATGACAGTTGTTTTTAACGCGATCGCGCTCAATAATCCTTACCCAGCCGACTATTTTGAAGAAGACCCTTGGAATCAAATGGTACTCAAAGCCCTATTTATCGATAGTCAACTCAGCCAAATGCAAGGGCTTGAAACTCGAGCGAATCCTAAACTAGCGCAAATGCTATCTGATTATGCTCATGAACGATGGGCAGCCGGTCGCCAGGTTAATCCTCAACTTTGGCGACCCTTTGGTTTTTTTGCCCAGGGAAATTTACTCCTGGACTTAGAGCGTGTTCTTAAGGAAGGACAGCCTTATGAACAAGAAGCAGCTGCTTTAGCCTGTGCGAGTGCCTCTACCCCTGAGGCTAAGGCTTTGTTAAATTCGGTTCCCCAGTTGAAACAGCAAATTGCTAATCAAAGCTTGACTTGGGAGAGTTTTAGTAAAACTTATCCTTGACCCCTTCCAGACCCTTTCTTAGATTCAAAACGTTTGTCCACTTTGTTCATTCAAGCAACCAATGTTAGAAAACACAACCATGGTCATTGATCCTCATATTCACATGTCTTCTAGAACTACCGATGACTATCAAGCGATGGCGAAAGCGGGAATAGTAGCGGTTATTGAACCAGCTTTTTGGTCAGGACAACCTCGTACCAGTGCTGATACTTACAAAGACTATCTTAGTTCTTTAGTTGGTTGGGAAAGATTTCGTGCTAGTCAGTTTGGCATTAAACATTATTGCACCATTGGTTTAAACTCCAAAGAATCTAACAACGAGCCACTAGCCAAAGCGGTAATGGAAATCTTACCTTTATATGCTTGCAAAGAAGGAGTAGTCGCCATTGGGGAAATTGGCTATGACGATATGACTCCTGCTGAAGATAAATATTTTCGCCTTCAGTTAGAACTAGCCAAAGAATTGAATTTACCCGTGATGATTCATACTCCCCATCGAGATAAAAAAGCTGGTACATCTCGCAGTATGGATGTTTGTTTAGAACATGGATTGCAACCATCTCAGGTAATTGTGGATCATAACAACGAAGAAACCGTTCGAGAAGTATTAGATCGAGGATTTTGGGCCGCATTTACCATTTATCCCAATACCAAAATGGGTAATGAAAGAATGGTAGAAGTCGTTAGAAAATATGGTTGCGATCGCATTATTGTAGATAGTAGTGCTGATTGGGGAATCAGTGATCCTTTAGCAGTCCCAAAAACAGCACAATTAATGCAGCAAAGCGGCATTTCAGAAGAAGACGTGAGGGCAGTCTGCTATGGTAATGCGCTTAAAGCTTACGGTCAAAGTGGGGAAATGAAAGAAGATGACTGGCTCAATCCCCTGCCAATCGACCAACGACAACTCTACAACGGTAACTCAGTTTTGCGGGGACAAACACCCACGACTCCCGAATCACATCAAGAATCCATTATTATTCGCTAATTACCATTTCATTGTGGGGATTTTTTAAGAGAATGGAAACTTTTAGCCTGCGCTCACAGCCAATTTGGGCTTACTTACAGTTAATGCGACCGGCCAATATTTTAACCGCTTGGGCCGATATTTTAGTCGGCTATGCCGCAGCAGGGTGTATCACAGTCAATGCTGACGCCGGTTTTCTCACTTTTAATTCCTTCTCTTCGTTAGGCTGGTTAGTCTTATCCACCAGTGGTCTCTACGGAGGGGGCGTTGTCTTTAATGATGTCTTTGATTTAGAGCTGGATCGTCAAGAACGCCCAGAAAGACCCTTACCAAGCGATCGCGCTTCTTTCACGAATGCCGTTGTACTGGGGAGTTTACTTTTAATTGTCGGAGTGTTAGCAGCTAGCCAGGTTTCCCTTCTTAGCGGTGGAATTGCCTTCGTCGTTGCTTTAACGGCCTTAATTTATGATGGGTTTGGCAAGCATCAGGTTTGGTTAAGTCCCATCAATATGGGGTTATGTCGAGGGGGAAATTGGCTCCTCGGGGTCAGTGTTTTACCCGTTATGGTAACTGAACGATGGTTTTTAGCGCTCATTCCCATTATCTATATCTCAGCGGTCACAGCAATCAGTCGCGGGGAAGTGGAAGGAGGTAGCCGCCAAACTGGCATTTTTGCCATCAGCCTAATCTTACTGGGATTGATTAGTGTTTTTGCTTTAGGATTCCTGGAGAATTATTCCTGGTATTTTATTGTTCCCTTTGTCATTTTATTTGCGTTACTGGTTTTACCGGCATTTGTCAAAGCCACCCTTAACCCTGATCCTTTGCTCATCCAGAAAGCGGTGAAAGCAGGCGTTTTATCTTTGATTGTTTTAGATTCGGCAATTGCTGCTGGCTTTGCTGGTTTTTCTTATGGTTTGATTGTCCTTAGCCTGCTGCCACTCTCTGTATTGTTAGCACGTTTATTCGCCGTGACTTAGAAAAGTGAGAGTCTCTCACTTGCAAAAACCGATAATGATCGGTTTCAACAGACGCTCCGAATCGGTATTGAATCCAGCCATCTCTTACTTAAATTGAATTCAAAAAAATTGCTTTAAGAATCGTTCTATGGTTGCTAGTTCCACTCCTTTAAATCGCCACTCTCATCAACTCCTTCAACAGAACTTTTCGGTAACCTTCCAATATCAAGTTCATTTTACGGAACAGCTTTTTGACTCGAATAATCCTCTATTGGCAAATGTGGTGGCTGCAGATAGCGAAACCCTTCCCCATAAAATGATGGTCATTGCTGATGAAGGGGTTCTCGCTAATCATCCTCACCTTTCCTCGCAAATTGAAAACTACTGCCATCATTATGGGGATGTTCTGAAACTAACCACAGCAGTGATTGCTGTCCCCGGAGGAGAAGCCATCAAAAATAACTCGAACTGGGTTGAAGCTTGGCAGCAAAAAATGGATGAAAGCTCACTGTGTCGTCATTCCTTTGTCATTGCCATTGGGGGAGGGGCAGTGCTAGATGCAGTGGGCTATGCTGCTGCCACTGCCCATCGAGGCATTCGCTTGATTCGAGTGCCGACCACCGTCTTAGCGCAAAATGATGCCGGGGTTGGTGTGAAAAATGGCATCAATGCTTTTGCCAAGAAAAATTTCTTGGGAACCTTTAGTCCCCCCTATGCCGTTTTGAATGATTCTGCTTTTTTGCACACTCTTGATGATCGCAACTGGCGAGGAGGAATTGCCGAAGCCATCAAGGTCAGCTTAATTAAAGATGTTGCCTTTTTTGAACAGCTGGAAACCTTAGCCGGCGCGATCGCGCTGCGAGAGATGAGTGCAATGCAAATGGCCATTTATCGCAGTGCTGAACTCCATTTACAACATATTGCTAGAAATGGCGATCCCTTTGAAATGGGGTCGTCTCGTCCCCTCGATTTTGGTCATTGGGCAGCCCATCGTTTAGAACATTTGACCCACTATCGCTTAAATCATGGAGAAGCCGTTGCCATTGGGATTGCCCTCGATAGCACCTATTCGTATTTAATGGGCTTACTCCCCGAAAGAGAGTTACAACGAATTTATGACACGCTTCAAACCTTAAAATTTACCCTTTACGTACCAGAACTCTCTCACTATCTTGACGATCCCCAGCATCCCAACTCCTTATTTATCGGTTTAAAAGAATTCCAAGAGCATTTAGGGGGTCAACTGACTGTGATGTTACTAGCCGGAATTGGTCGCGGGGTGGAAGTTCATCAGGTCAACTTAGAGCGTTATCGCGAGGCAGTAGGGATTTTAAAAAACCAATCATTTACTCTTTAACTCGAATCACCTTATGCGTTTAAGCTGCGACTCCCCTTACCATCTGACTTACTGCACCAATATTCACCCGGGAGAACATTGGCAGTCTGTCTTTACTAACTTACAAACCTATATTCCTCAACTAAAACAGAAGGTTTCCCCAAACCAACCATTCGGAATTGGGTTACGTCTAGCCAATATAGCGAGTGAGGAATTACTATCAGGAAATGCCTTAGCCGAATTTCAAGATTGGTTAACCGCACAGCATTGCTATGTTTTTACGCTCAATGGTTTTCCTTATGGTGGATTTCATCATCAAGTGGTTAAAGAGCAGGTTTATGCCCCCGATTGGTCGCAAACAGAGCGTTTTCATTATACCCAACGTTTGGTTACAATTTTAGGAACCCTGCTTCCAGAGAGCTTAGATGGGGGGATTTCTACCGTTCCTTTATCTTATAAACCCTGGTGGCAGCCCTATCCCGAGCAATTGTCTGTCATTTTTAAGAGTAGCGTTCATCATCTTGCCGCGATCGCTGCCGAAATGGCACAGGTAGAAGCAACAACTGGCAAATTACTCCACCTTGACCTCGAACCGGAACCGGATGCTCTACTGGAAAATACTGATGAAGTGATCGCTTTCTATCAAGATTGGCTATTAACGGTGGGCGTGAAGTATTTGCAAAGAGAGTGGGGCGTTAATTTTTCTACGGCAGAACGCTGGCTTAAACGACATATTCGGGTGTGTTACGATACTTGCCATTTTGCTGTGGCATACGAAGACCCTGCGACGACGTTTGCCAACTTCCAACAAGCCGGAATTGCCATTGGTAAGTTCCAACTCAGTGCAGCGATTCGGATTCCGATACCAAGGGAATTATCACAACGACAAGCCCTATATCACTCTCTAGAACCCTTTGCCGAATCGACTTATTTACATCAGGTCATTGAGCAGCAAGCTAATCGTTCGCTCAATCACTACTCTGATTTAGGAGATGCCCTGACTACTTTAAATACGACTACTGCCACTGAATGGCGTACCCATTTCCATGTGCCCATTTTTATTGACCGGTATCCGCCCTTTTTCTCGACGCAAGACCACATTGCTGACATTCTCAAACAACTTCCTCAAGTTCCTGATTGCAGCCACCTAGAAATTGAAACCTATACTTGGGAAGTTTTGCCCTCTGACCTCAAACTCGATCTGCTCTCCTCAATTCAGCGGGAGTATGAATGGGTTTTAGCCACTTTACCTCAATCTCTTGTAATGACTCATTAGACATGATGAAAAAAACAGTTGTTCTTAATGTTGTTGGTTTAAGCCAGAAACTTTTGGGAGAGCACACGCCCAAATTAAGTCGCTGGCTCGCTGAAGGAAAACTAGCTACGATTGAACCGGTTCTTCCTGCGGTGACTTGTACAGCCCAAAGTACTTACTTAACTGGAGAATGGCCGAATAAAACGGGCATTATTGCCAATGGTTGGTACTTTCGCGATCGCTGTGAAGTCAAATTTTGGCAACAGTCAAATCAGTTAGTACAAGCCCCTAAAATTTGGGAAATCGCTCGTAAGCTTGACCCGTCTTTTACCTGCGCCAATTTGTTTTGGTGGTACAACATGTACTCCACTGTGGACTATTCGGTGACGCCGCGTCCGATGTATCCGGCAGATGGTCGGAAGTTTCCAGATATCTATACCCACCCGGCTGATTTTCGTTCGCAATTGCAGACCGAACTCGGTCAGTTTCCCCTCTTTAAGTTTTGGGGGCCAACAACATCTTCCGAATCAAGCCAATGGATTGCCAAATCAGCAAAATGGTTGGAAAAAAGAGTGAGTCCCACTTTAACCTTAATCTACTTACCCCACCTCGACTATTGCCAGCAAAAATTTACTTGTGAAGCCGATCAAATTGCAACTGATCTCCAAGAAATTGACGAAATATGTGGCGATTTAATTGAGTTCTACGAAGATCAAGGCGCACAAGTGATCATTCTTTCAGAATATGGTATCACCCCAGTTAAGCAACCGGTTCATATTAACCGTTTGCTGCGCAAGGAAGGATTGGTGCAAGTGCGAGAAGAATTAGGTCGAGAACTCCTTGATCCCGGTGCTAGTCAAGCCTTTGCTGTTGCCGATCATCAAATTGCCCACGTTTATGTTAATGATCTCACCGTGCTCTCAAGCGTGAAACGTCTATTGGAAGCTACAGAAGGCATTGATTTTGTCTTAGATGAAGTCGGTAAGGAAAAATATCATCTCAATCATGAACGGAGCGGAGAATTAGTAGCAGTTGCGAAGCCAGAAGCATGGTTTACCTACTATTACTGGTTAGACGATCAAGTTGCTCCTGATTTTGCCCGCACGGTCGATATTCATCGTAAGCCCGGATATGATCCTGTAGAAATGTACATCGACCCAGAGATTAAGTTTCCCCAATTAAAAATTGCTAGTAAATTACTACAAAAGAAACTTGGTTTCCGCTACTTAATGGATATCATTCCCTTAGATGCTAGCCTTGTTCAGGGGTCGCACGGGCATATTCCAGCATCATCTCAAGATCATCCCGTGTTGATGACTCGGCAATCGGACTTACTGGCGAACAATCAAATTAATGCAGTGGATGTCTTCCAAGTTATACTAGCTCATTTGAAGAACAGTTTGATTTAGTATCACAGCTTTCTGTACTACCATTATTCCCCTTGCTGGAAAAGATGGCATTGGGCGTGATCGCGCAGCAGATGGTCACATAAAACCAGAGCCACCATTGCTTCTACCATCGGCACCGCCCGAGGCAGCACACAAGGGTCATGACGTCCTCTGGCGGCGAGTTCTGTCGCTTCACCGCTACGGGTAACGGTTTCTTGCGCTTTCCCAATCGTCGAAGTGGGTTTAAAGGCAGCCCGGAGGATAATATTTTCCCCATTACTGAGCCCCCCTTGGATGCCGCCGGAATAGTTGCTCCGCGTGCGAATTTTCCCGGTTTCGTCGGTATAAAAGGGATCATTGTGTTCACTACCGAGGAGTAAGGTCCCAGAAAAACCTGAACCAATTTCAAAGCCTTTACTCGCGGGCAGAGACATCACCCCTTTCGCTAAATCCGCCTCTAATTTATCAAAAACCGGTTCCCCCAGTCCTTTGGGGACATTTCTCACCACACACTCAACCACTCCACCAATGGAATCTTTTTCCCGTCGGGTTTGGTCAATGAGATCAATCATCTGCTGGGCGCACTCGGCATGAGGACAGCGGACAATATTTGCTTCTACCTCTTCGCGGGAAACCGTGTTACTATCCACTGGGGCTTCTAAATCTTTAATGCGTTTAACGTAGCCAACAATTTCTACCCCTGCCCATTGCTTGAGGATTTTTTGGGCAATTGCCCCAGCTGCCACCCGGCCAATGGTTTCTCGCGCGGAAGAGCGTCCCCCGCCTTGCCAGTTGCGAAAGCCGTACTTGGCATCATAAGTGGCATCAGCATGGGAAGGCCGATAGGTGGTTGCCATTTCGCTGTAATCTTGGGGGCGGGTATCTTGGTTCGGAACCAAAATCGCGATCGGGGTTCCGGTGGTTTGTCCTTGAAAGACTCCCGACAGAATTTGACAGGTATCGGTTTCTTTACGAGGGGTTGTAATTTTACTTTGTCCGGGTCGCCGGCGGTCTAACTCCACTTGGATTTCTTCAGCGGAAAGAGGAAGTTGCGGGGGACACCCATCAATGACGACACCCACACCCCCACCATGTGATTCACCGAAGGTACTGATCCGAAAGAGTTGTCCAAAGATGCTACCCATAAAATTTGTGTTGCGATTGTGATGAATAAGGGGATCAAGTACTTATTCTACCAAGTTTGACGAGCCCTCAGCAGTCGCGAAATTCAACCACATTCTCTTTAATTACCACATCATAACGACTAAGAGACTGTTCCTATAAGTCAGTCGGATAGGAACGACATTTCGTCATCTTTATACCTGAATCGTTGCATCTATTTCAAGTTTGACCCTTATTTTTCGCAATGTTCCCTTCGGGAACCGGCGAAGCCATCGCACTTGTCTTTTATCTTTTCTTTAGGAACAGTCTCTAAAAACAATTATTCAACAAAAAGGAACTGCCATTGCCGAGCTTTATAACTAAGACACTAGAAGCAGCCCTTTCAAGGTGTTGATTTTGCTGCCTTATTTTGGGCTAAAATTTTAGCAGTAGAAATATGAGGTCGCTTAACAGGACGAGTTCGTTTCCTTTGTCGTCTGGTCTTTTTCGGCCTACGTGGGTGAGACTGAAGAGTCTCTAAATTAATGCGATTGGCTAAATCTAGAAGAAGTTTACTAAACTCGATCAGACCCATTGATGCGAAAATTTCCCATTCTTGAGGTGGAATAGCGATCATCATGCCACGATAGGTTGCGCTAATTTCATCGATGAGATAGAAACTCGAAACTTCTTGTTCAATTTTTT
>JAAANX010000125.1 GCA_009909085.1 Cyanobacteria bacterium GSL.Bin1
ATGATTCCGAGATGGTTGATGTCCTGAACATCGATTTCAATAGGTTGGTTCTGTTTCAATGGATGAAATTGAAAGACTTTCTATAAATATCTTATTCTTTAGCCAACCTGCTGAATGTAGGCTACCAGTGCTAGGATCTGCTCAAAATTTAAAGAAAGTTGGTAAACACTGTTACTCATAGAAGTCATCTCTTGAAACGTCAGTGATTGATTTTGGCTCTAGTGTAGCGCGAGGCAGCCTGGGTTAAAGCCTTGAAGAGCTTAGATCGCGCTTGCTATTTCTTTGCTGTTCCTTTTAATCCTGTAATCATTGTTCCTTCTTTAAACGCTTCGGGGGCGCGATATTCTCTAAGCAAGGGCGCGATCGCGCTGATAGAAAAAAACAATCACAGGAAAGTTCCTACTTGCTTGTTATGATCATTTTGATTCTAAAGGAAGTTAGAAACAATCAGTTATGAAAATCAAAGCAATTGTTCATCCTGCCGAAGAAGGGGGATATTGGGCGGAAGTTCCTGCCTTACCTGGATGTATCACAGAGGGAGATGACATGGAAGAGTTGATGAACAATCTCCAAGATGCGATCCAAGGGTGGTTAGAAGTAGCGAATGAAATGAAAATTGCTCAGTTAGAGGAAAATGATCTCTAAGATTATCTAGGGTTTGTTGAAACAAGCGCGATCGCGCTTATGCTTTTCTGGCTGTTCTTTTCAATCCTGTAACCCTTGTTCCTTCTTTCAGCTTTTCTGGTACGCGATCTTTTAGGAATTGGTTTTCAGTTTGCGCGATCGCGCTACGATAATTTTGTTACTTTGAACAATAGATAATTAAGCTTGAGGAAAAATAAATGAACAAGCGAGAATTTTATGTTGTGATTGAACAAGATGAAGATGGTTATTTCGTTGGTGAAGTTCCTCAACTTCAGGGTTGTTATAGCCAAGGAAAGACGGTTGATGAGTTGATGACAAATATTAAAGAGGTCATTTACTTATGCTTAGAAGATCAAGAGCAAGTACAGGATATTTCTAATTTTGTTGGCATACAAAAGATTGAACTTTAATGGCTAAACTTCCTGTTGTTGAAGCAGAAAAACTAGTTAAGCTTTAAAGAAGGCGGGATTTGAACCGATTCGACAACGTGGAAGCCACTTGCGCCTTAAACATCCTGATGGAAGAGTGGTTACAGTTCCTATGCATCAAGGTCAGGATATTAGAAGAGGATTGTTAAGAAAAATTTTACGGGATGCTGATTTAACGGTTGATGAATTTATCGCATGACTCGAATAACTGTGATTTAAGAAACTATGTAGCAAAACATCTCTAACATCAGCAATATAGTTTTGTTGAGGCTGGTTTTGCGCGATCGCGCTCTTATAGACTGCAACTGGAATAATAATTGATCCATAAAGAGACTCTAACAAATTAAGTGTTTGAATTGCAGCTAGATTGGTAATGGGAGAAGTATCACTAACAATAATCACAACAATCCTAGACTCTTTAAGTTTTCTACATCTTGATTGAGTTCTTCAACATCATAGTTAAGCGATAAATTTCTCTTCGCGAGTTCATGTTGAAATTGTAAAACGGTTAACCCTAACCAATCTCGGACTTTCCCACTACTAATTTTGTTTTGTTTATAGAGCAACAAAGCTAACTCTATTTTTAATTCTTCTTCGTTGGTTTCAGCAGCCTTTAAAATTTCTTAATGATGCGCGATCGCGCATTTTGACTGTATTTTAATTGTTTGAGCTAACAGTATTGATAAATGATTCTAGGTCTTGATGCAAACTCTGCCAACACATCGGCAATGCTTCTGCTAAGGGTTCAACCCGCTCTGATTTTAGACTGAACGTATAAAGATTTCGAACAACATGGCGAAAGGAACAATAATCATTTAGACTCTCGAACGTGTCAGGGCTTAAAACTGCCGGTCGAATTTCCCGTATTGGGGTAGCCATTTGTCTTAAGAGTTGGCGATGCCATTGTGGAGTGTCGGGGACTGAACCATCAATGGTTTGGGCAATTTGTTTCAAAATACGTTCTGCGCCAGAATAAAAGCTATGGATGTTCAGTGCGATGGTTCCGATATAGTCTTCATCTTGTGTTGCTCTGAACTTATCGAGTAATACCAATTCTCAAAAGTGGCTAGAGAGATCCTTAATTGAACCTCACTACAAACTGGGGCCAAATTTCCAGTGACTTTTGATAAACGGTATAAGACTTTATTTTTCTCTACGAGTTTCTCAATGTCTTGGCTTTCTTGCTCAATCTGGCTAAACAGGATGGCATATTGATTCATCGGTTGTTTTAGTGAAGAAAGTGAGATTATCGTATCTAGGTTGGACAGTTGCCTCCCATTGGCTATGATAATTTTTCCTTGTTGTTGAATAACCTGTTGTAGGCTTGATGAAGCGGATTCAACTTGCACCAGGTCAAAAGAAAATTCAAGGGTCAGATTTGACACCTCATTAAGAGCCGAATGATAGCTTTGATTAGCAAGCCCCCAAACAGCTAAGTCAATATCAGAATGATCGCGAATCGGGCACGGTTTTAAGAGTGAGCCAAACAAGACAACTTTTTCTACTGCATATTTATTAACCAGCAATTTAGCGGCTTGTTGAGCAATTTGCAAGCCTTGTTTTCGGCGTTGCTTCTGTCTGCTTTCTTGGTTAAAAATAGTCATCTGTTTTAGCCTTTTACTGCAAGATCAGAAGGATTCAACCGTCTGGCGCCATTGGAAAGAACAAAAATGGTTGAGGAGTCAAAGAAGTTACTTTAAGTCCATCGGGGATGATGATGGCAGTCATGGGATTTAGCCCCTTCGTTGTTCTGATTAATTACTTATTTTCTAATGTAAACAATTCCTTTTTGTGGACAAAGCGTATGATCGCGCTTATCAAAAGATTATAAACTTAAGATGAAATTAGGAGCCGATTGCTGAAGGTGAAGCGAATTTAATCGCACTTTACTTTAATATAGTTTGATAAATCCTCATCATTTGCTGATAGTTAACTTCAGGTGTATAGTTTTCTTGATAAACCTGACGCACTTTGTTTCCCATCTTTTCTATTTCTAGGGGATGATTTCCACTACATCTCAGAGAGTCAACCCACTGTTCAACTGAATGATGAGTAATTAGGGCTTGCTGAAAAAGTCTCGATCGATGCTAAAAGTCCATTTGCAGTTTATAGCGTTGGGTTTCCATGGGAACACCATCATCACAGGGGAGTTCGTTTTGGGTGGTTAGGGTTAGGGGAGTGGTGGTCATGATCGGCTTTGGGAACAGGCTTTAGTTTTATTTTATTGAGAGAGGGTGCGCGATCGCGATACAAACTAACCGTACTAAATGCAGTAAAGTAAATAAGGCTTAGCTTAAAAAGTTATCCAGCTTGACATCAGCAATAACAGTTTCTCTAAAGCTCTAAAGTAGCACTATTTAGACTTTGCAGATTGAAGAGCATAGTGATAAATTTCCATTAATTGGTGGTAGTTTTGATCAGCAGTATAGTAAGACTCATATTCTAAACGAGCTTCTAATCTCATTTTTTGCCAGTCTCTAGGATGATTTAGCATCCAGTTAACTTGTTGCACTAATTCATCTGCATTACCTGCGGTAAAGTGAAGTCCTGTGCGCTGATGTTCAATTAATGTTTCCATTGAGCCTAATTTAGATGCAATGACAGGTGTTCCTTTTGCAAAGGCTTCAATAATTACCCTTGGCATTCCTTCATACCATAGAGAAGGAAAAACTAATGCTTTTGCCTGACCCATGAGTTGATAAATCACTTCAATAGGTTGTCGCCCCATATATTCCACGCTAGGAATTGTTTGAGTTGTATTTCTAACTAACTCAACTAAAGAGCCATCCCCAACAATTTTAAGGGGTAAGTGATAACCTAAATCTTGCCAGGCTTGTAAGAGAGTTTCAATTCCTTTCTCTTCTGATAAGCGACCAACGAATAAAGCAAAATTGCCTTCTCCTTGTCCTAGTCCTGGATCAGGGTCAACAAAATTAGGTTTGACTATAATTTTATTTTTAGGTAAACCTCCTTCAATAAACTTATTTTTAGCAAACTCGGTTAGTGTAATGAATATATCAACCTGATTCTGATAAGTTCTAAGAAGGTGATGAGTTGATAGCATCATAGCAACAACAGTTGAGCCAGCTTTACTATTTTTATAGCAACTGTGAATAATACCTAGAAGAGGAACTGGTTTATTTAGACAGTCTTCGCATACTCGGTTTTCTCTGAAAAAATAGGCATTTAAGCAAAATAAACGATAGTTTCGTAAAGTTTGAATGACAGGTATTTCTTCTGCTTTCGCTGCATAATAAGCAGATGGCGAGATTAAGGGGAAAGTATTTTCACAGTTTAAAATATCGTATTGATAATTTCTAATTAGTTCACGAATTTGGTTATAGCTTTGCTGAGACCATAGCGTTTTTACTGCTGTTTTTATTAAACCTAAAGATTTTATATTTTCGTTATTTTCTGTGTATAGATTAACTTGATGACCATATTTCTTTAATAGTTGCATTTCAGCGTGGTTAGATTGATCTTCTCCCCCACCAATGAGATAAAAGTTATGAGCTTTGAGTATTTTCAAGTTGAGTCACTCCAAGTAGAATTTCTTATATGATGTATAACCAAGGTGATTACCTACTCTGCCCACAGGTGAATGAGCAATTTTCCTAATCTGTTGTGTCGTTAATTTCTGTAATCCTTTTAAAGTTTGAATTTCATAAAGAGATTGAATTTTTTGGCTATCAGTTAGTTTTTGATTAATTTTCTGGCGTTTGAACAAATCATTGGTATATTTTGCTGCAACTCTTTGTATTTTTTCTTTATATATTTCTTGTTCTCCAAATTCTAAAATCTGTGTTAGTATTTGTGAAGTATCTAATAACAGATCTTCATATCGAATTATTAGAAATTTAGACTCTGGTAAACCTGAATTGAGATAGGAGAGCACATGACTATCCCATCTTCCATAAACTCCACCTGAGTTAATTTCTTTATCAATAAAATTATCTAAGCTGATTTGATTTTTTTTTATTTCTGTTTCTCTTCTCCAAAAGCTGTATAAGGTCGCAAAAGGATCTCGGAGTAGGTAAACTACCTTTCTGCACTGAGGTGAATAAGAAAAGTGAGTTTTAACATATAACGTTTTAGATCGTAATAGATTTAGAAACTCAAATTGACGATGAATATCTGGTATATATCTTCTAAGAAGTTGAGGGAAGCGTTCTTCTTGACCAATAAGAACATCGTATAACATACATCTGAGCCAAGTATTTTCTGATCTTGGAAACGAGGCTAACCAGATATTCTCTTTAGAGGAGAGACTAGAAATTATTAAACTTGCTTGGTGTTTTAGAATTTGGGTTAGTTTACTCACCATTTTGCCCTGAAAATTTGCTGTAAAGTTTTTTTATAATCCATAAGGAAGCTCTTGGAATTGTTTGAATTAAGTGTCTAAACTCTCTTTTAGTTAGATTTCCCCAAGTAGGAAGTAAAACTTCCTCTAAAGCACCAGGTTCTAGAGTTTTAAATTCTTGAAATTTGGCTTGCAATTGTGGATTAGTATAGTCAATATGAGTTAAATCAATTTCTCTGTTGATAACTTGTTCCGCTCCTAGGATACACAAACCAAGTCTTGGATCTTGAGTTTGTAGAAAATGATGCCAAACCTTTTTTAATAATCGCCATTGTTTACGCGCTTGGATATAATTTACTTCTAACTGCAACGGTTGAAAGGCTTTTAAAGCTCTGTGAACGCCAAAGTGATAGGCTTGGAAGGGACTAGGATTAGGACAATGATCGACTAAGGGTGCTGGTTGCTCCCAGAGTCTCAGATGTTTACCAGGGATTTGAGGGTTATAGTCAACAAAAAGTTTCTCTTGGCTCGCAACCCACTGAACACGATTACTGAAAACATGAACTCCCATAATTAAGGAGTTGGAAAATCGATCATCAACTGCCATTTCCAGATGATCTAGGTTTGGATCTCTTGCAAAGAAACTGATCATTGTTTCAATTGCATCAGTTGATTTAAAGACCATATCAGCATCTAGCTTGATAAAATAATCAAATTTATGACTAAAGTTCATGAAGATTTTGTATAAAGTATCATGAGCTTCTTTATTAGGCAAATTTTTAATAACAATTTGTTCGAGACTGGGATAATTTTGCTGTTGAACTGAGGCAATACAGGATTCTAGTTCGTTCTCTCCAGAGAACAAGGTTCCGACTAAAACTCGTTTTGAGACATTCATAGAGCTAATTCTATTGGTTCAACAACTTTTTAACCGAACTTTTGCTTTTTATAAGCGACTATCTTCTTTCTAAGATCAAGAGGGAGAAATCTTATAATTGTAATTAGCAAAATATAACTATATTTTTTAATAAAGAGATAGATAGACCATAGAGAATATGCTTCCCACTGTACTCTTAGCCAAACTCGCCAATTTAAACCTGACTGAGGTATGAATACTAGCTTAAGAAGATTGAAAGGGTGTCCTGGGTATAGTAACCAATCACTCGGCTTACCAGGATACAGTTTTGATCCTTCACTGACTCTATTAAAAACTGGATTTCTTGTGTCTAAGAAGAGTTGAAATCCAGCTTGTTTAGCTTTCACTGAATACCAAGAGTCTCCATGATAATGAGGAGTTATCTGAGGGTTTGGAAAACCAATTTCTTCTATACTCGTGCGAGGTAAACAAACCAAATTTCCGCAGAGAAGGTCGCAAGGTATTAAATGATTTGGAGGTACTTGGACTAATATATGTCCTTGTCGCTTTTTTTCTTTCCCGCCAAAGCAAATTTGCTGGGGATTATCTAATTCAACTCCCTGACAACCAATAATAGTCTTGGAGTTATCCTTAATGAAATCAACTAGCTGAGATAGAGCATCCTTGGTTGGTTGACAGTCATCATTCAGCCAGATAAAGCATTCCGCACCTCGTTCATAAGCATATTCCATTCCCTTTCTAATTGCACCTGTCCACCAAAGATTCCCATCACCAGTAAGGATAGTGACTTCTGAATAGAGATTAGTAATGGCTTCGCTTGTGCCATCAGTGGAACCATCATCAACAACAACTGTGTAATATTGATCTAAGTCACCGCATTGTTTGAGGGTTTCTAAGCACTTGAGGGTAATATTTTTCCGATTGTGAACAGGAATGATGATATAAACAGGTTCTTTTTGATTTGAGTTCATCACTAACTAGCCTGCTCTGGGCGCTGTTGAGGTTAGAGTACCCATGAAAAGATTTAGATTGATCTCACCGGATAGATAGTTGGCTGAAGTCGTTGCTGATTTTGTTGAATTGCACTGAGCAGGTGCGCGATCGCGCTCTTTTCTATTTCTTATCTAAAACTTGCTGATAAAGCTCAATATACCGTTTAGCTTGCCACTCGATCGGGTATTCTTGAAGCGCGATCATTCCCAAAGACTCCGAGAAACCCCAGCAGTTTATAACTCTCGCCAATTTTCTAGCTGTAGATTGCCAACTCGTTCAAATTCGCGTTGGTTCGACGTTACCATAATTAAATTATTTTGGAGTGCAGTCGCAGCAATTAACAAGTCATAAGCACCAATGGGTTGCCCTTGAGATTTCAGCTTTGCCCGAATCTTAGCAGTTTGTTCGGCTTCTGAAATTCCAAAAGGAAGAATCGTCACAGAAGATAGAAAGCTAGTAATAATTGGTTCAACTTTTTCAGCACGTTTTGGATTTAACGCTAACCCGTAATTCAACTCCATCATTGTAATCGAAGAAATTGCTATTTCCCTAGGTGGCGTTTGTTTCAGCCTAGTTTGAGTGCCAGTTTCTCCTTTAATAAAGTCGCTGATCACACAAGTATCGCATTAAAATAGATTGGATTCACTTGGGGGAAGCAGGTATTCACGGTAGGATTCAAAGGAGGGAAAATCAGGAATTCCTTCATGGGATAAAATAATATCTGACCATTGGGAACTATCACGATTAGAGGGAGATTGAGCTAGCTGACGCAGGGCTTGCAGCACTAGAGTTTGCAGGGGAATGTTGGATCGCGCTGCTTGATGGATTAAGTCTTGTTCTAAATCGGGAGGTAATTCGATTGTGATGTGCATTTTTTCCGATTAATACTGTATTCTTAGCTCTGTTTTTAAGTTTTTTTCTATTATATTCCATAACAAGAAACCGCACTTGTCTTGCGATTCTGCCTCAAATATAAGCGCGATCGCTGCGACTCCTACTCCTGCATTTATAACAAAAAGCGCGATCGCGCCCCTCTTTTCTATTTCTTATCTAAAACTTGTTGATAAAGCTCAATATACCGTTTAGCTTGCAACTCGATCGGGTATTCTTGAAGCGCGATCGCGCGACAGTTTGCG